>JANXRL010000159.1 GCA_025352985.1 Verrucomicrobiota bacterium | reverse complement strand
TTTGGGTTCGCTGGCGATCGTCACGAGGAGGGTGGTCTTGGCGTTCTCGGCGTTCTGTTTGAGGCGCTTCAAGGTGTCGGTGAGGGTGGGCAGGTCGGAGTCGTTAAAAACGTCGATGGGGACGTCGTTGAGGAGAACCTGGCCGCTGGAATCGATGCCGATGGTCTGTTCGTCGGGGAAGTCCACGGCGGCGGAAGTGGTGGCGTTGCCGGGGAGCTTGGTGTTCAACTCGGCCTCGACCTTGATGGCGGCGCAGAGGGACATGAAGAAGACGAGGACGACGAAGACGACGTCGATCATGGGCGCGATTTGGAAGCCCAGGTCGGGGGTGGATTCGGAGGAGTGTCTTCGGCGGTGGCGGCTCATGACGGATCAGCGGGGGGAGGCGGCGAAGGTGATGTCGGCGATGCCGGCCGAGGCGGCGGCGGCCATGGCGAGCGAGATCTGTTCGGCGGGGACCATGCGGTCGCCGCGGATGACGAGGCGGTGTTTTTTTGAGGCGGCTTGGAGCTTGGCGAGGACGGGGACGATGGGGTCGAGGCGTTCGTAGCCGACGTCCTCGAAGACGAAGGTGGCGTGGTGCGCGGCCTGGTCCCAACGGACATTTATGATGGATTCGTCGCGGGCGTTGTCGCGCTTGGCGGCGTTGTGGGCCACGGGGAGCGTGATGGACTTGTCCACGCGTGCGACCTGCTTGGTGATGGTGCTCATGAAGAAGATGAGCAGCACCAAAAGCACGTCGATCATCGGTGCGATTTGGAATTCCGGCTCTTCGCCGTCGCCTGTGCCTCCTCCGGCCATGGTGGGTGCGGGGGTCGAGGGTTAGGCCGAGGCTTCGGCGGAAGCTTGGGCGCGGGGCGGAGCTGGGATGAAGGCGTCGGCTTCAAGGCGCAGGCCCTGGAGGTGTTCGTAGGGCAGGTGGTGGAAGATGGCGTTGATCTGGGTCTGGAGGTGGCGGAAACCGGCGGAGATGCGGTTGCGCAACACGTAATAGAAGGCGAAGGCGGGGATGGCGACGACGAGGCCGCCGCCGGTGCAGACGAGCACTTCGCCGATGGCGGCGGAGAGCTTGGTGGGGTCGCCCACGCCGGAGGAACCGAGGGTGTCGAAGGCGTGGATCATGCCGAAGACGGTGCCGGTGAGGCCGATCATGGGGGTGACAACACCGATGACGGAGAGGTAGCTGATCCGGGAGTTGAAGATCGCGCGGCTGCGCTCGGTTTCCTCGAAGATGGCGTCGTCGGTGGCGTCCTTCCCGAGGCCGACTTTGCCGAAGGCGGCGGCGGCGATTTCGGAAAACACGGAGTCTTCGGCGGTGACGGCCTGGGTGGCGGTTTCGTAGTCGCCGTCGATCAGGTTCTGGCGGATGCCCGCGATCACGGAGGGAGGGGCGAGTTTGGCCTGGGCGGTGCGCATGATGCCGTCGATGACGAGCCAGACCATGAAGACCGAGGCGAGGAACAAGGTGCCCATGAAAACCGGGCCGGCGGCGATGAGGCGCTGGAAGAGGGTCTTCTCGATCACCAGGGGCGTGCCCGCAGTGGAGGCGGCGGCATCCTGGGCGAACGCGGGATGGGCGAGGACGAGCAGGCCGAGGACGGTGAGGAGTGCGGTCACAACGGCGCTCGTTTGCAGGGAGGGAACGGGACGGACGGTCGGTGTTTTCATAACTTGGTTTTTGAAGAAATCGGGTTAGCGCGGGGCCTGGGTGGCCTCGGAGGAATTGGGAAAACGGGTGGTCAGGGTGTTAAAGACCTCGGCGGCGCGGGCGTCGTCGCCGAGTTTTTTATACGATCGGCCCGCGCCAAGAAGCGCCGCAGGCAGGGAGGTGTCTTCGGACGGATAGAAAACCGGCACGCGCAAATAGGAGAGCAGCGCGTCTTCGAAGTGGCCCGAGCGTTCCAGAATCTGGCCCTTGGTCACGGCGATGGCGGCGAGGCCGGAATCATCGGTGGCGTTTTCCTGGAATTTTTCCAGGCGATCGGTGGCGGCGTCGGTCTTTCCGGCGGCGAGAAGCTGGTCGATGATCGCGACGGTCACTCGGGAGATGTCGTCGGAGGGCGCTTTAGACTGGCGCATGCGCGTCAGAAGCACGTCGGCGTCGACGTCTTTGCCGAGGCGGGCGAGGGCGATGGCTTTGACAACGGCGCCCTGTGCCCACCAGGAGCCGGGGATGGTTCGGAAGAGGTCCTGCTCCAAAAGGACGGAGTCGATTTTCTTAAGGGCTTCGGCTGGCTTGCCGGCTTTCAAGAGCGCCTCGGTTTCGGCGACGGCGGGGGGGGCGGGCCAGTCGATGCGGCTGAGCTTGGAAATCGGCAGGGTGAGATCGGCGCCGCCGCTTTCCGTTCCCTCGATCTTGAGGGGGACGACGATGTTGGCCCCGCGGATCTTGGCCTCGGGCATGGAGACCTTGCGGCCGTCCGCGAAATAAAAGGTCTGGCCGTGCGCAAGGCCGGCGCAAAGCGAGTGAAGGAGGATGAGCGTGACGAAAAGCGGAAGGCGGCGGCTCATGAGGAGGAGGGGTCGAGGGCTTTGAGGCGGTCGCGTGCGGTGGAGAGTTCGGGGCGTTCCCTGATTTTTTCGTTGCGTAGCATCTCGCGGTAGGTGGCGACGGCCTCGGGCTTTTTGCCGAGATCCTCGAAGGCCTTGCCGCTGGCGACGTAGGCCTTGGCGACCCACTCGGTGTAGCGGAGCTGGCTCACGAAGACGCGTTGGAAAAACGCGATGCCTTTCGGCAGATCGCCCTGCTTCACCGCGATCTCGCCGAGATAGTAGAGGCTGAGGGCGGTGGCCTCGCCGCGCCATTCCTTAGTGGAGGCGATCAGCTCGAAGAGCTTGGCTGCCTTGTCGAGCCGGCCGAGGGCAAGATGGCTGCGGGCCTGGCCGACGGTGGCTTCGCGCTGGCGGTGGACGGCGCCGGTCTTGTTGATGGCGTCGTTGTAGAACTTGAGGGCGGCGTCGGGTTCGTTGCGATCTAGGGCGAGGTTGCCGAGGCCGACATAGGCGTAATCGCGGTAGTCGGAGGCGGGAAAGTTTTCCAGCAGGGCGTTGAAGAACGGCGCGGCTTTGCCGGCGTCGCCGCTTTTATGGAGGGCTTCGCCGGCGCCGGCGAGCAGGGCGGCGCTCATTTTTTCGGCGGGCATTTCGCGGCCGAGGGCGAGCATGATTTTTTCCCCCTCGTCAGGTTTGCGGCTCAGGCTCAGGACTCTCGCTTGATAATAGCGCAGACGGGCGTTGATGAGGGGCGAGGGTGTGTCGGCCAGATGGAGGCGCTCGGTCAGTTGCTCGAGGACAGAGGGTCCGGGCGTGGCCCCGACGGGCGGGCGGTCTTTGGCGCGGATTTGCGCCATGAGGTCGAGGATTTTTTCCACGTCCTCGTTGGCGGGGTTGTCGAGTTGCAGGCCCACGCGCTCGGCGAGGAAATCCCAGGCGTCGGCGGGCTTGCCCGCCTTGGCTTTGGCCTTGGCGACCCAGTAATACCAGCCCATGGCGAGTTTGCTGTTGGGTTGGCGTTCGATCTGGACGGAGAAAACCGAACCTAGCCGGGTCCAATCTTTCTGCTGTTCGAGGAGCTTGCCGGCTTCGCCCAGGGTGTAACTCAACACTTCGTCGGTGGAGGCGGCGCTAGTGGCGCGGAGGTAGGTGTCGATGGAGGCCTGGGTGTAGGCGAGGGCTTCCTTCGGGTCGGTTGCGTTGGTCGCAAGGGTTTTTTGCACGTCACCCTTAAGCGAAAGAACTTCCGGGAGGAGTCCTTCGGTGGGGAAGCGTTTTTCCCATTCTTCGCAGGCGGCGACGGCCTGTTTGTATTCTTGAAAGGCGAACCGGCAGACGGCCAGGCGGTAATAGGCGTCTGCCAGGTAGGTGCTGGCGGGGTTCTTTTCGACAAAGGCCTTGATGGCCTTCTCGGTCTTGGCGTAGCGCTCCACATCCGTGCCGTCGAGAAACCAGGTGATGGCGGCGCGGTAGCCGGCGTTGTCGGCCCATTCGCCCTTGGGGTATTCGTTGACGTAGCGCTCGAACATCTCGCGGGCGCCGGCCCAATCGCCGAGGGCGAAACGGGTGCCGCCAAGCTGAAAGATGACGCGTTCGTGCAGATCGCCCTGGCTGTTTTGCATGGCCGAAACGAAGAAGCCGGCGGCTTTTTCGTTGTTCTGAAGCTGGAGGGAAATCTGCCCTCCGGCGGCGGCGATCTCGGGGGCGAAGGGGCTGGAAGGGAATTCGTCGAGGAAGCGCTGGCAGAGGGCTTCCGCCTCGACGAAGTGTTTGGTGGCCTGCTTGGCGAAGATGAGGCCGCGCAAGGCGAAGGCGCGGTCGGGCGCGTCGGGGAAGCGGGTGAGGATCTCGTTGTAAACGACGGTGGCTTCCCACGGCTGTTCGAGATCCATGTAGCACTGGCCGTGGCGCAGCAGACGCGGGATGTCGAACGTGAGGTTGTCCTCGACCGTCTTGAGGGCGTCCTTGGCGTCCTTGAGACGGGCGGCGAGGGCGTCGCGGTTGGCGCCGAGCGCTGAGTCCGCGTTGGTGGAGCCTCCCGCCGTGACGGACGCCTGCTTGTAGAGCCGGTCGAGTTCCACGATCTGGCGGCGCTGGGCCTCGATGATCTGGTCGCGGCGCAGGGTATTTTGAATGAGGGTGAGCGCGTCGGCGGCTTTCTTTTCCGCGAGAAGCGAGTCCGCGATTTCGAGCGTGAGGCCGCCGAGGGAACCGTAGTTGTCGATGCCCTGCGAGCCGGTGCGGCTGTGCAAATTGCCCAAGGCGCTGATGGCTGCGAGAGCCTCCGGCATGCGCTTGGCGGCGATGAGCGCCTTGGTTATCCCGGCCTTGGCGTCGTTTACCTGCGTGCCGTTCGGGTAGGTCTTGAGGTAGAGGCGAAACGACTCGACCGCAGCGTCGTTGTCACCCTTGCGCAGCTTGGCCGCAGCGATCGAGTAGTAGATCGGCTCCAAGATCGGGCCAGGCTTGGCCTGCTTGAGGATCTGCTCGAAGTTCGCGATGCAGGCATCGTAGTCGCCCCGGTTGTAGGCTTCCGCGCCTTGCTTGAAAATCGCGTCCAATGATGGTGGTGGCGGTGTGGTCTGCGCACGCAAGGAAAGCGCGGGGAAAGCGAGCACTGCACATGCGAGCAAACAAAAGTAATGGATGACCTTCATGAAAACTCGCGAAGAGGGGTGGGGATGGAAACCAAGCTCGGACAATATAGCAGCGGGGTGGGGTAACCGAACAGGGATTCCAATCGGTTCGTGGAGGCGTCCGCAAGCCTTAGATGCGCACGGTCGATTTTTTGAGCGGGTCGGGGCTTTGGGAATTCTGCGGCAGGCGCGGGGTCGGCGAGTCTGGCTTGCCCTTGGATGACAACTCGACGAGCAATTTCTTCTTATCCATGAAATGCCCGTTCAATCCGCCCGAGGGCTATGCCGGCATCAAGGTCGTGCAAAGTTTTGATGAACTTATCTCCACTCCGCTTGCCGGCGCGGTGAACGCACTTTGCTGGCCGCGCACGCTGGCGGGAGATTTTGACGAGGTCGTGGAGAAGCTGGGGGTGATCGACGAAATCACCAGTCTGGACGAGGAGGATTTGCGTGCGCTGGTCCTGAGTCCCGCCGGCCGGGCGGCTCGCGATGTCCTTATCGAGGACCAGCGGCGGTTGCGCGCGGCCGGCCTTGCGCCCTCGCTCGATTGCATCCCGGCCTATCCGCGAGACGAGGAGCACGGGCCGGTGCCCATTGATGTTTATTCGTTCCACGCCGACAGCGCCACGGCGATGGCCGACACTTATCTGTGCAGCTATACGGTGGCTTCGTCCGAAGGTCTGCGCAACGAGGACGCGCGGCGGTGCGTGGACATCCCTAAAACCCGCGCCGAACTGCTCCGGCTTCGCGGCGGTGCGGATGACGACAGCTTCAAGGTTTTTCTGAGCGAGCATTTCTACGACCTGCACTACGTCGCGGTGCCTGATGCACGGCCCTTTTCTTTTGGCTTGGGCAACCTTTGGCGCATCGCCACCGAGTGTCCAAGCAGCCCGGTGCCTCCGTGCGTTCATCGTGCGCCCGCTACGCGCGCCGGCCAGCCGCCGCGTTTGCTGCTTATCAGCTGACTATGCGCGCAGACTTCGTCTGCGCGGAGTCAAAGTTGGTGCGGGTAGAGGGAGTCGAACCCTCTTCTCATGCTTGGGAAGCACACATAATAGCCGGTATACTATACCCGCGTTACCAAAAACATCTCTATCAAAGCCGGACGCATCCCGCCCGCAAGCGTCTTCTTGCCGAGCGAGTGCTACTTAAACGTCGGCCTCGACGTGATCGGCGTGCCGATTGCGCCAGCGGGCGAGCACGCGGCGATACATGTCGTCGGCCGAGAGGCCGTAGGTTGCGCGCAGGATTTCCTGGCTGGTGCCGTGCTCCACGAACTTGTCGGGCCAGCCGATGCGTTCGACGGCGGTCTGGCAGTCCGCTTCCTGAAGAACTTCGAGGACGGCGCCGCCGAAGCCGCCGGCGAGCACGTGGTCTTCCATCGTGACGAGAAGCGGGATGCAGGCGGCGTGGCTGAGGAGCAGCGTGCGGTCTAGGGGCTTGACGAAACGGGCGTTGACCACGCCGACGGAGAGGTGCTCCTCGGTTTCGAGGCGGGCGGCGAGGGCGAGCGCGTCCTGCACCATACTGCCGAGGGCCCAGATCATGATGTTGGAACCTTGGCGGATAACCTCGGCCTGGCCGATAGAGAGCGTGGCGGGCTTGTCCTTGATTTTAACACCGAGGCCGGCGCCGCGCGGATAGCGGATGAAGCCGGGACCGTTGAGCTGGAGGCTCGTGTGCATCATGTCCACGAGTTCATCCTCGTCCTTGGGCTGCATGATGACGGCGTTGGGCACGGGACGCAGGTAGGCGAGATCGAACAGGCCGTGGTGCGTCGGGCCGTCGTTGGGCGAGAGGCCGGCGCGGTCCATGACGAACGTCACGGGCAGGTTTTGCAGCGCGACGTCGTGGATGATCGGGTCGTAGCCGCGCTGGAGGAAGGTCGAGTAGATCGCGACGACGGGGCGGATGCCCTTGGTGGCAAGACCCGCGGCGAAGATCACCGCGTGTTCCTCGGCGATGCCGACGTCGAAGAACTGCCTTGGGCACTCTGCGGCGAGGTGGGAGAGGCCGGTGCCGCTGGGCATGGCGCCGGTGATGCCCACGACGTTGGGGTCGGCCTTGGCGAAACGCACGAGAGCCTTGCCCATCACGTCCTGATAATTGGGGGCGGCGGAAGTGGCGGGGGCGACGGCGGGCTTGACGCTTTCGCCGGTGGCGGGATCGTAGGGACTCGCGCCGTGGAATTTCTCGGGAGAGTTGATGGCGGCGGCGAGGCCTTTGCCCTTCTTGGTGAGAACGTGGAGGATGATTGGCGTGTCGCAGTGCTTGGCGAACTCCAGATTCTTGACGAGTTCGTCGAGGTTGTGGCCGTCGATGGGGCCGATGTAGCGCAGGCCGAATTTCTCAAACAAGGAGGAGGAAACGAAAAAATCCTTGGTCTCGCGCTTCCACTTTATCCACAGCTGGTGCATGTCCTGTCCGCCGGGCAGGCCGGTGAAGAACTTTTCCAAGTCGTGGTGAACCTTGTTGTAGGTCGGGTGGGTGCTGAGCTTGTTGAGATACTTGGCAATGGCGCCGACGTTCTTGGCGATGGACCACTCGTTGTCGTTGAGGATCACGACGAGGCGCTTGGTCGAGCTGACGACGTTGTTGAGCGCCTCCATCGTGATCCCGCAGGTGAAGGCGGCGTCGCCGCACAGGGCCACGACGTGCTCTTGGGTCCCGCGCAGGTCGCGGGCGGTTGCCATGCCGAGGGCGGCGGAGAGCGCGGTGCCGGCGTGTCCCGCGCCAAAGGAGTCGTGCTTG
>JANXRL010000125.1 GCA_025352985.1 Verrucomicrobiota bacterium | reverse complement strand
CCTCTCAATATCGTCCATATTATGGCTCGTGATGATGATCGTGGCCTTTTCCTTCTGATTGAATACTTTCAGGAACTCCCGAAGTTTATGGGCGGCAAGCACGTCAAGCCCGATTGTGGGCTCGTCGAGAAAGATCACCTTCGGCCAATGAATGAGCGCGCCAATCAACTCCATCTTCATGCGCTCGCCAAGGGAGAGTTCGCGCACCATGACGTTGAGCTTCGCGCGGACGTCGAGCAGATCGACGAGTTCGTCCAGGGTTTTCTGATAGTCGGCAGCAGGAATCCCGTAGATGTGCCGGAGCAAAAGGAAGGACTCGATGGCGGGCAGGTCCCACCAAAGCTGATTTTTCTGGCCGAGGACGAGGGCGAAGAGACGGCGGTAAGCGTTTTCACGTTTGCCCGGATCGTAGCCGGCGACGCGGGCGGTGCCGCTCGTAGGATAGATGAGTCCGGATAACATTTTGAGCGTCGTGGTCTTGCCGGCGCCGTTAGGCCCGAGGAAGCCGACAAGTTCACCTTCGCCGATGGAGAAGGTGATGTTCTTGGCGGCGGCGGTTTCCTCGAATTCGCGCTTGAACAGGCCGCGCACGCCGCCCCAGAAGCCGGGCTGTTTTTTGTAGGTGCGGAAGATGCGGGTAAGATTCTGGACCTCGATCATGGGTGAAAAGAACCAGTGGAACGCAAAGCGGCGAAGACGCAAAGGGTAAGATGAGGAACTCAGGTTGATGCAGTTTTGTCTTTCATTAGAGAAGCGCTTAGCTTCGATGGGGCGCCTGCACCCCATGAAAAACGAAGTCAAGTGGTTCGCCTTCCTCGCTACTCAAGAAGGGATCATCACCGATAAACAAGCCGCGCAGACCGCCCCCGCGCTGCCGCCCGATGCAGGGGCCGAGGCGTTTGCCGCGATCCTTTACCATCAAAAGCTCGCAACCGATCTCGGCCAGCTTCACCGGCTGGTTGGCGAGGCGACCACAAAGGCCAAGACCGGCGCCGAGCCGCCTACCGCCGCGTCTGCGGTTGCCGCCGGCGCCATCGACTTTAGCGGAGTGACGGCCATGACCGCCGCGCAGGCGAAGGACTTCATGCTCGGCCTGCTGCAAACGGTCCAAAAAATGGGGGCAAGCGACCTGCATGTTTCCGCAGGCACGGCTCCCTTTGTGCGCAATATGCGCATGATCGAGTTTCTCGGCTCCACGCCGTTCTCCGCCGAGGATGCGCGGAAGCTCAATATTTCCCTGCTGTCCGCCGATGAGGTCGCCCAGTTCGACGTTAAGCGCGACTTCGACTACGCCCTAGCCATGGACGGCGGGCGCCGCATCCGCGCCAACCTCATGCTCCAAAAGGACGGCGTGACCGGCACCTACCGCATCGTTCCGGAAAAAATCCACACCCCAGCCGGGCTCGGCTTCAAAAACATCGATGTCATCAAAAAACTCCTCAGCTACCACAACGGTCTGATTCTGGTCACCGGTCCCGTCGGCTCGGGCAAGACCACGACGCTCAACTCACTCATCGATGAGCTCAACCGCACGCGGACGGACCACATCATCGCGGTGGAGGACCCCATCGAGTTCCTGCACGAGAGCCAGAAGTGCGTCGTCACGCAACGCCAGGCCGGCGAGCACACCGAGACGTTTGCCACCGCTCTAAAGAGCGCGCTCCGCGAAGATCCCGATGTGATCGTGATCGGCGAGCTTCGCGACCTCGAAACCATCGAGATGGCCGTCACCGCCTCGGAGACCGGACACCTTGTCATCGGCACGATGCACACGAGCGACGCGACTACGACGCTCAACCGCATCCTCGACGTTTTCCCGCCCAGCCAGCAGCCTCAGATCCGTGCAATGGTCTCGGAAAGCCTGCGCGGCATCATCTGCCAACGCCTGCTGCCGGCGGCCAGCGGCGGCGTGGTCCTTGCCTGCGAGCTGCTCGTCAACACGCTAGCGATTTCCGCGATGATCCGCGACGGCAAGACCCAGAACGTCCCCAACGCCCTCGATACCGGCAAGCGCGAGGGCATGATCTCGATGGACAACGCCATTCTCACGCTCTGGCAGGAGAAGAAAATCACCGACGCGACCGCCGTTGCCAACATCACCAACCGCATGATCCGCCAAAACATCCCTGGCGGCCGCTAACCATTCCACGTTTTTATCCCCATGGCCGAGATTGATCAATTTCTGCGCGCGATGCGCGCCAAGGATGGTTCCGACCTCCACATCCTCGTAGGCTTGCCGCCCCGTGCACGCCTCTCCGGCTCGCTGATGCCGATGACGGAATTTCCTGCGTTCACCGCCGGGCAGATGGAGCCGATGCTGAAGGAAATCTGCCCGCCGCACCGGTGGGACCACTACCTCAAGCATCGCGACCTCGACTTCGCCTACGAGATTCCCGGACTCGCGCGCTTCCGCGTGAACTACCTCTACAACGCCCGCGGGCAGGCGGCGGTCTTCCGGCAGATTCCGGCCAAGATTATTTCGTTCGAGGACCTGGAGCTGCCCGAGGCGCTCAAGAAATTCTGCACGCTGCGCGAGGGCCTCGTGCTCGTCACCGGGCCGACTGGCAACGGCAAATCCACCACGCTTGCGGCGATCATCGACCACATCAACCGCACGCAGAAACGGCACATCATCACGGTGGAGGATCCCATCGAGTTCGTGCACACGAACAAAAAATCCGTGATCGTTCACCGCGAGGTGCTCGAGCACACCGACACCTTTGCCGACGCGCTGCGGGGAGCGATGCGCGCCGACCCCGACGTCATCCTCGTGGGCGAGATGCGCCAGCTGGAAACGATACGCCTGGCGTTGGGCTGCGCTTCGATGGGCATGCTGGTCTTCGCCACGCTGCACACCAATAACGCGCCCAAGACGATCGACCGCATCATCGACGCTTTCCCGTCCGACGAACAAAACCAGATCCGCGTCATGCTGGGGAGCTGCCTGCGTGGCGTGGTTTCCCAGCTTCTCTGCAAACGAATCGACGGCGGTCGCGTGGCCGTGCACGAGATCCTGCTCCCGCACGACGCGCTGGGCGGCACCATCCGGGCGGGCAACATCAGCGCCATCCGCAACATTATCGAGAGCTCGATGGCGGAAGGCATGGTTTCGATGGACTTCTCGCTGCGAAAACTGCTGGAGGCCGGCGAGATCAGTGCACGAGAGGCCTACATGAAGGCGACGGATAAAGCCATGTTTGCCCCGCTGGCCGCCACCGAAGAGGCTGCGGGAAAAAACTGAGCACCGTGCCGCTTACCGTCAGCCCCGGCCATAAGGCGGAAAAAACCTTGAATCAAATATCCGCCGACTCGGGATGATCGCTTAGCATCGCCTCTTCGTGGTCGAGCAGCTGCAGGAGCGGGCGGTGGGTGTGGTCCGTGATGACATTTTTCCGCCAGAGGTCGTCGAGCGCGGCACGCTCGGCGCGCAGGGCTTTTAACCGGTGCGCCCGGGTGGCGCTGCGATGGACGCGGGCGTTTTCACGCGTTTCGCCGTCGGCGACGAGTTCGGCGAGGCGGGTTTCATATTCGGAGACTACTTTGCCGAGGGCGGCGGATTCCTCGGGAGTGGGGGCGGCATTTTGGTCTTCGGCCAGGATTTTGAGGCCGGCTTCAACGGCGGCAATTCGGGCGAGGCGGTCTTCTTTGCGCTGGGTGCCGTCCTCGCGCAGGCCCAGCTGGCATATGAGCCATTCCAGCGTGGTGCCTTGCAAGAGAAGGGTGACGACTATCACGCCGAACGAGAGAAAGATAACCAGATCACGCGCGGGGAACGGGTGGCCGTTGTCCTGCCAGAGAGGAATGGACATCGCCGCCGCGAGCGTGATCGTGCCGCGCATGCCGGCCCAGCCGCCGACCAGCACGCCCTGCCACGCAGGACGCGGTTCCTTGTGCCGTATTCTGGCAGACAGGAAATAGGGCAGGTAGGCTCCGGGGAAGACCCATGCGAGGCGGCCGCCGATGACGATCGCAGAGATCGCCAGCGTGAGCAGCACGAGCTTTAGCGGCGAATAGAGGTGGCCGACGGAGTGATAGATGTCGGGGAATTGCAGGCCGAGCAGCACGAAGGCGAGACCGTTGAGCCAGAAGAGCACGGTGGCCCACACGGTCCAAGAAGTCTGACGGCTTTGCACATCCATGTGCACGGGATCGCGCCATCCCGAGTAAAGTCCGGCGGCGACAACCGAGAGGATGCCGGAACCGCCAAGTGATCCTGCGATTAGGTAGGCCGCGTAAGGAGTCATCAACGAAACCGTCGTCTCGATGAAAGGATCTGATCCGCGCAGATGGCGCAGCAAATCGCGGATGCGACCTACGAGGTAAGCCGTGGCCAGACCCACGGTGAAGCCGATGCCTGCGAGCAGGGTAAAGTCGAGAGTGGCCGCTCGCAGCGAGAACGTCCCGGCGACAAGCGCGGCGAGAGCCAGTTTGAAAGCCACGAGGCCGGTGGCGTCGTTCATGAGGCTCTCGCCTTTGAGAACGATGGAAAGGCGAGACGGGATTTTAAGACGGTCGGTGATCGCGCTGACGGCGACCGCATCGGTCGGAGAAACGATGGCACCGAGCGCGAAGGCCATCGCGAGCGGCAGGCCGGGCACGAGCCAGTGGGCGACGAAGCCGACCGTCACAGTCGTGAAGAGCACCAGCCCGATGGCGAGGATGAGGATGGGCCGACGTGCCTTGGTGAATTCGCGAAGCGGCATCAGCCAGCCGTCCGAGAACAACAGCGGAGGCACGAAGCATAGAAAGAAAAATTCCGGTTCAAGCTCGATGCGAGGGAACACCGGCGACAGGCCCACGAGCAGCGCGCCGAGCACGTAGGTGATAGGACGGGGCCAGGGCAGCCAGCGCCCGATCACGCTCAGGGCGGTCGTGAGGAGAAGGAGCCAGAGGGCGTGTTCAAAGCCGGTCATGCGAAGCGGGGATGATGATGACAAGCACGCCAACGCATGCGGCGTGCCGTGGCAACTGATAGCTGCGGATGATAGACGCAAAAAAGCCGCCGGGGTGAACCAGGCGGCTTTGAGGATGGAAGGTCTGGCTCTAAGCTCTAGCCTCTCAGCTATCGGCTTACTTGCCGGACTTCTTGGCCTTGAGGCGCTCGCCGGTGTTGAGGATGCGCTTGCGCAGACGCAGGTTCTTGGGGGTGACCTCAAGAAGCTTGTCGGATGCGATGTATTCGAGCGCGCGCTCGAGGGACATCTTGGCGGCGGGAATTAGGCCGGTGGCCACACCCGAACCCTGCGAACGGAAGTTCGTGAGAGCCTTTTCGCGCACGGCGTTGCAGGAGATGTCTTCGTTGCGAGGATTCTCGCCGCAGATCATGCCTTCGTAAACCTGCTCGCCGGGCCCAATGAAGAGCTTGCCGCGTTCCTGAACCATCAGGAGGGCGTAGGTGGTGGTTTCGCCGGCTTCGGTCGCCGTGATCACGCCGGTCATGCGGGTGAGCACTTCACCGGCATACGGGCCGTATTCCTTAAAGAGATGGCTCGTGATGCCGCGGCCGCTGGTGGCGTTGATCACGTCGATTTCTAGACCGATGAGGCCGCGGGTCGTGATGGTGGCCTCGATCATGGTGGTGACCGTGAGCTTTTCCATGTTGGTGAGCTGGCCCTTGCGGTTGGCCAGGTTCTGCATGATGGAGCCGACGCACTCGTCGGGAACCTCGATCCAGACGGTCTCGTAGGGCTCATGGCGAGCGCCATCGACGATCTTTTCAATCACGGTCGGGCGGGAGACGAGG
>JANXRL010000112.1 GCA_025352985.1 Verrucomicrobiota bacterium | reverse complement strand
CATCGGCAATCCGCCGTATCAACTGAGTGACGATGGCTTTGGAACAAGTGCAGCGCCCATTTATCATCACTTCGTCCAGCAGGCAAAGTCGTTGCAGCCACGCTATCTGTCGATGGTTATTCCCGCCCGTTGGTTCGCCGGCGGCAAAGGGCTGGATGAGTTTAGAGAATCGATGCTAGCCGATGATCGCCTGCGTTCCATTGACGACTATCTCAGTGCGTCGGACGTTTTCCCGGGAGTGGGACTCAAGGGTGGCGTTTGCTACTTCCTGTGGGACCGGGATGGTTCCGGGCAATGTCGCGTCAGCACTCATTTTAAAAACTGGCCTGACTCAACGATCAGTCGCCCGCTTCTCGAAGAGGGTGTGGACGTGTTCATTCGTTTCAACGAGGGGCTGTCGATTCTCAAGAAGGTTGCTGCTGTCGAGAGCGGGCAGGCTCATTCGCTTTCGTTGCCAGAGGGTAAGCGGTTCGAACAACTGGTAAGTTCCAGAAAGCCTTTCGGCCTAGACACCACATTTAAGGCGAAAGTGGTTAAAGCTTCCGGTGACTTAATGGTCTACCAAAACGGTGGCACGGGATATATCTCGAGAGACTCGGTGACGACCGGCACTGAACTTGTAGACAAGTGGAAACTCTTCGCTGGCTATGCTGCGCCGGGAACCGGCAATAAAGATACCTACCCTCATCGGATTATCAGCACACCATTCGTGGGTGAGCCGAAGAGTATCTCGTCAGAGACTTATCTTTGCATTGGGCCGTTCAACTTCAAGACTGAGGCTGAGAGTGCTTTATCCTACCTGTCTTGTCGCCTGACGCGTCTGCTGATTCTCCTACACAAGCCATCACAACACGTAACGCGCAAGGTCTACACATTCGTGCCGACCCAAGAGTGGACGAAGCGTTGGACAGACGAGGATCTCTACAAGAAATACGGAATCAGTGAGGAAGAAATCTCCTTCATTGAGAAGGTTGTCCGCCCGATGGACCTCAGCGGGGCTGCCGACGATGAGTAAAACCATCGACGAAATCCTTGCGCCGAAGCCGGAGGCGCGACCGCGCATTTATGCCTACTCGATTGATGACAAGGCGCACGCGGGGCTTCTTAAAATCGGCCAGACTACGCGCATTGTGAAGCAGCGGGTCGCCGAGCAACTCAAGACGGCGGCGATCAAAAACTACACCATCGTTCTGGATGAATCCGCTGCGCGCGACGACGGCACGGTTTTCAGCGACCACGCGATGCGAGCGGCTCTGGCGAAGAAGGGGTTTGAGAACACCGCGCTCGAATGGATGCGCTGCACGGTAACGGACGCGAAAACCGTCCTTACCGAATTGCGCACGGGCAAAAAATTGACGGGCACGCATCACGAGACGTTCGCGATGCGGCGGGAGCAGATCGAGGCGGTCGAAAAGACGTTCGATTACTACAAGTCGATCTGGGCGGAGAATAAAAAGTCCGTGCCGCGTTTTTTGTGGAATGCGAAGATGCGTTTCGGAAAAACGTTCACGAGCTACCAGCTCGCCAAGAAGCTCGGGGCCAAGCGTGTGCTCGTGGTGACGTTCAAGCCCGCGGTGGAGGACGCATGGTTGGCGGATCTCGAATCGCATGCGGACTTCGACGGTTGGCAATACCTCTCAAAATCCTCCGGTGGTGATCCCACGCAGATCGACCGTAAAAAGCCGGCCGTTTATTTCGGCTCTTTCCAAGACCTGCTGGGGCGCGACGATGCAGGGAACATCAAGGCGAAGAACGAATGGCTGCATCAGGTGAATTGGGACTTGGTGGTGTTCGACGAATACCATTTCGGTGCGTGGCGTGACACGGCCAAGGAATTGTTTGAGGGCGAGGAGGAGCCGATCGCGAAAAAGGAGACCAAACTCGAATACACCTCCGGCTTGGAAAGTGTGAACGAGGACATCGGCGAACTTTCGGGCAAGGAGAGCGAGTTCCTGCCGATCACTACGAAGGCTTACCTCTA
Source organism: Verrucomicrobiota bacterium (assembly GCA_025352985.1). GTDB lineage: Bacteria > Verrucomicrobiota > Verrucomicrobiia > Opitutales > Opitutaceae > Rariglobus. Next base: position 710 of record JANXRL010000112.1, on the reverse strand, counting down.
TCTCTCCGGCACGCCGTTCAAGGCACTGTCCACGGGCGAGTTTATCGAGGAGCAGATTTTTAATTGGACCTACACCGACGAGCAGCGGGCCAAGGAGGCGTTTGCGACCCAGCACCCCGGCAAGTGGAATCCCTACGGCGCGTTGCCGCAGATGCGGCTGCTTACGTATCAGATGCCAGAAGAACTGGTGGCGATAGCAAGCGCCGGAGAGTTCGACGAGTTCGATCTCAACGCATTTTTCGAGGCGTCTGGCACCGGTGCGAAAGCACACTTCAAACACAAGAACGACGTGCAGAAGTGGCTGGACATCATCCGCGGTGGGCATGTGTCCAAGGCGGTGGAATATCTCAAGACCGGCACGCGACCGCCGTTTCCGTATTCGGACGTGCGGCTGCTGCCATATCTCCAGCACTCGTTCTGGTTCATGCCCAACGTTGCCTCCTGTTACGCGATGGCGAACCTGTTGGCCGAGACGCAAAATGTTTTCTGGCATGACTACCATGTGCTAGTCGCTGCAGGCGCCTCTGCGGGAATCGGGTTGGAAGCGCTGCCGCCCGTGCGCCAGGCTATTGGCAGCGGCTTCGATGCCAAGACCATCACGCTCTCGTGTGGCAAGCTTACCACCGGCATCACCGTGCCGCAGTGGTCCTCGATCCTGATGTTGCGCAACCTCAAGTCGCCGGAGACCTACTTTCAGGCCGCGTTTCGCG
>JANXRL010000097.1 GCA_025352985.1 Verrucomicrobiota bacterium | reverse complement strand
CAAACCGGCCCCCTTCGGTGGCCAGTCAATGCGGGGCGGGAGCTTCGCTCCCTCCCCTGCTCCCCTCCCTAAATCTTTGTTCAGTTCCATCCCTCAATCCTCAACCCAGCCTCTGTTGCACTTGACTTGGCAGCCCGCCGTTGAAGAGCGGATTGCCCATGCGGTTGACCTGAATCCAAGGACCGCCGGACCTTGGGCCTTTGGCGCTCAAGACGGTGACTTGGTGGCGGCTGACCGAGGCGTAAACACCTACGCCGGTGGCCGCGCCGGTGAAGGGGGCGGTGTAGGCGATGGAGGGAAGATCGCTCACCGGAATCTGAATGGCGAAGGCCAACACGTTGTAGCCCTTGAAGCCGTCCACGCCGTTGCCGTCCTGGCCAAGACCGTCGGCGAGGGTGCCGTTGTTGTCGAGGATGCGGGAATTAAGCAGATCGAAGATGCCCGGGGTGTCGGCAAAGAAGCCGTCATCGCGGGAACCGGCGAAGAAGGATTCGCCGGTGGGGGCGGAATACACGGTCTGGCGCGTGTAGGAGTCGAGGCCTGCAAACGTGGTGGCACCGGAGACAGCGACTCCCTCGGAGTCGTTGTAAGCCGGGGTAGTCTCGACGCCGACATTCGGCGGTGGGCAGAGTAGATTGCTCGCGAGCTCTTTCGGCCGGCGATTGCGATCTTCACGAAGGACGGAGTAGGTCTGCACGTAGTTCTGGCGCGCATCTCCCACGGTCACGATGGGACCGGCCTCGGTGCCTAGGCCGTAGCTCAGAATCGTGTTGGGGTTTTTGAGGTTTCCGGAGACCGATGAGAACTGGAAATTATAGCTGCGAAGACTCAGGCCGGTGTTGGGGTCGGCAATATGGATGCTGTAAAGGGCATCATCGGCAAACTTGTCATAAATGAGGCCGTCACCCGGTTCGCAGAAAGGGCGAACGTGAACGACAACGTTGAGCACCTTGACCGAGGGATTGTTATATTTTGTGCCGATGAAGGCATATACATCGGTGAGGTTGGTCTGTGGGTCTTGTTTGCTTAGCGGAGCATCACTGTGGCTGGCGCCGAATGCTGCGCAGGCCATGAATGCCGGAATGGCCATGTGGATGAGGGAGGTGAGTTTCATGATAGACTTTGTTTTGGTTGAGGAGGCGACTTTGCAATTAGGCGAGGATTGATCTGCTGACCGTTCGCAGATGAAAACATAACGTGCAAAGGATGCGCATGGATGCATCGGGGGATCGCTTATGGGGAGTAAATGCCCAAGGTGGCCGACTGTTTGCGGAGAAGGGTGGTTTTATAGTTTCACTTTTACACGCAACGCGCGCTGATCTTAAGCATGTGAAGCGGGCTGGAGATTAGTCATTCAGCGTCCTTGCGCTTTGAGCGGGTTTTTGCGGCCATCTTTCCACTGATGAAAGTTACCGGCCTCGCCCTAGTCCCCCCTCCCTCCGCCGCCGACCTGCCCAAGGTTACTCCCGAACTGCTCGCCTCCGTGCTGGCCCGCTACTCGCGGAGCAACGAGGGCCTCGCCGCCATCATGGCCAAGGTGGACCTCGCCAACCCCGACGCCTCCATCGACCGCATCCTGAAGTTTGTCGATTACGGCCACGCCTCCATCGGCGGCCTCACCGGCGGACTCGCCATCGCCCTCGATGACGTCTCGATGTGGCTGGCTTATAAAATTTTCGAGATCGCCCAGATGGCCGACGGTCAGGAGTCGTCCACCCGCTACATCACGATGGACTCAGCCAATCTCCCCACGCCCGAACAGATCGGCATCCCCCCCGACCTCGCGCCGCGCTGGCAGGCGCTCATGGCGAAATCCTTCGCCGCCTACCACGCCGAATATTCCCGCCTCGACGCCCTCGGCACCGCCGAGCCTCACCGCGTGCGCGTTCCCGCCGATGCGAAGCCCGCCGTCGTCACCCGCATCCGCAAGAACTACGCGCTCGACCGTTCGCGCTACTTCATCCCGCTGGCCACGCGCACCAACCTCGGCCTCGTCCAGTCGTCCCGCATGTGGGCGGCGACGGTCAAGCAGCTCGACTCCCTTCCGCATCCCGAGGCGCGCGCCGCCGCGAAGCTCATCCGCGAAGAGCTTATCAAGATTTCCCCGCGTCTGATGCGCCACAGCTCCGCCGAAAAATCATATGAGGAGCAGGCTCAACAGGAGTTGGCCGCGTCCTTCCACCTCGGGTTGGCGCGTCTCTCGAACGCCCCGCTGGCCGATCAGGTGTGGGTTCACGTTGATCGTGCCACGCCGCCGTTTCTCACCGAGGAACAGCCCGTCGCCGAAGCGCTACGGCATCGCGCCAACCGCTACGGCTACCAAGGCACCGCGACCCGCCGCATGCGGGTGAACTTCGCCTGGAATAACATGGCGGTCGCCGAGCTGCGCGACCTCAACCGCCACCGCACCGGCCATCGCTATACGCCTTTCATCCAGGCCGGCTTTTATCTACCGCCCGAGATTTCCCACGCGGCCCATCAGGCGCTGCTCGACGAACAGGCCGCGCTCACCCGCGAGCTCATGCAGCGCGGTTCCGAGGCGTATGTTTACTCGCTGCTGCTCGGTGCGCAGACGCCCTTCGAGCACGGCTCGCACGGTGACAAGTTCATCTACGAAGCCGAGCTTCGCACCGGCATGGGTTCGCATTATCGCTATGCCGAGCACCTGAGCGCGGCGTTAAAGGAATTTTTCAAACAGGTGCCCGAAGCGCGCGAGTGGGTGGTCGAGGGCACGGCCGAGCCGGAGTGAGTCCAGCTTTGTGAAGCGGCTCTGGACTCCCGGCGCCCTGCTTGTTTAACTTCCTTTTCCATGAAGTCTGCGCACCCCCTGCTCTTCGTCTTGCTCGCCGTGCTCCCGTCGGCGGCAAGTGCCGCCGATCCGACCAAGGTCACGCCCGACCAGCAGAACACGCAGCTCGCCCCCGGTGCGGACAACACCGACACCCGGCTCACGCCCGGCAACACGGACAACCAGCTTCCGTTCAAGCGCGACGACCGCGTGCAGAACAACCGTTTCACCACGCCCGAGCTGCGCGACAAGCAACTCGCCCCCGTCGGTGATCGCCGCTCGCCGATTGATGTCACCGAGACCCGTGAAAAGACCATCATCGACCGGAAGGACTTTCCCAAGCCCGAGGTGCGCGACAACAAAATGAGTCCCGACAATGCGCAGATGTTCCGGACCCAGCCGAAGGGCGACGCCATCAAGAAATACGACATGGTAGGCAAGTATCAGAACCGCATGACCGACGCCGCCAACGCGTCGGCGCAGCGCCAGCCAAAGCTCGAAAAGCGCACGACCTTCGACAAGATCAACCGCTTCGTCTTCCGCCGCAACGGTCCCGGCGAAGACGGCAACAGCCTCGTCACCAAGGCGGGCGGCGGTTCGACGGCGGCGGTTTCAGGAGGTGCTAAAAAAACGGCGGACGTTCCGTCGCCCCCGCAGCTTCAGCCGGCGGGTGGAGCACGTTGATCCCAACGCGTTGGTTTAAAAAGGCGGCTTCGCGGCAAAGCGTTGAGGTCAACGCGTTCCACCCAAGTTGAAACAGCCGCGACTTTGCTTAAAATAGCCTAACGCGCCCGCCTGACTTTTTCCTTTTCGTCCTCGCGCTCCTCTTCGAGCCGACTGCGTTCGCTGGCGAGTTGCGTGCGGATTTTTTCTGACTCGTCGTATTTACCTTCGGAGAGTGCCTCGTTGAGCTGTTTCTTGAGGAAGATTTCACGCTCGGCGATCTTGCCCTTGTAGATCGCGTCGATCTCCGCGAGGCGGGCCTTCTTTTCCGGCGTGAGTTTTTTGCCCGCGTCCGGATCGGATTTGGACAGGCGTTCCATGGCGAGCTCGTAGGCGCTTTTCATGGAGGTATCTCAGCCGAAGCGCACCCCAAGCACAAGCGCAACGGCCGTGAGCGCAAACGGCGGCCAGAAGCCGCCGCGTTTCCATTCCCAGTGAGATGCGTAGCCATAAAGCATCGCCCCGAAAACTGCGGCCGTGCCGGCGTATCCCAGCCATGCCGGCGAAAAGTGCGCCGGATAATAGACGCCCGGCAGCGTTACGAAAAACCGCACGCCTTTTTCGATCACGGCAAGCACGAGAATGCTGGCGTGGTTGAACACCACGCTTAACGCGCCCAGTCCGGCGAGTCCGCAGAGCAGCGACAGAAAGCCCGCCAGCACCACGAGCACGCTCGCGGGGATGAGCACGAGGTTGGCCGCGAGCGAGCCGGGCGTGAACAGCCGAAAGATCGCGACTCCGAGCAGGGCGCTGAACAGGGTGGACGCGATGCCGATGGACAACATCCCGATGAGCCCGCGCCAAGCCTTGTCGCGCAGGTGCTGGTGCCAGCGCCACGCGGCTTTCGGCAAATCGGCAAACAGGGGCCACCGTGCGCTCCACGCCTCGCCGAGAGGCAGTCCGAGCAGCAGCAACGCCGCGACGATGCCGTAGCTGAGTTGGAAGCTCGCGCTGAAGAGCTGCATCGGCGCGAAAACCAGCACGACGACGGCCGATGCCACGAGGGCGGCGACCGGGCTGCCCGGCACCCGCAGCGTGCGCGAGGCGTAGAGAAACATGATCATGATCCACGACCGCACCGCAGAGGGAGTGCCGCCCGTGATGTCCACGTAGAGCCACAGCAGCGCGCCGCCCGCCGCGAGTTGCGCCCAGCGCGGCAGGCGGATCAACACGAGCACACCATAGATCACGCCGGCGATGGTCGCGATGTGCAGTCCGCTGATGGAGAACAGATGCATCGTGCCGCTTTGCATGAAAATCTGGTGCTGCTCCTCGCTCAACTCCTGCTGCTGCCCGAGCAGCATCGCACGGTAAACCGCACTGTAGTTGGGATGTTTTTCTATCCCGCGATCAAGCACCCGGTCGAAACGTCGGAGGGCCGAGTCGCAAAACCGGTTGTAGGCCGTGGCCGCGCCCGGGGTGGCCAAAATCTTTCCGCGCGCGAGGCGGAAGTTGATGCCCGCGTTGGCGAGATAGCCGTCGAACGTGTCGGCCGGTGGGTCGCGCGGGAGGGTTTGCAGCACGCCGACCAAGACCAGCTCGCTTGAACGAATCGGCGGTGCCGCGCCGCGCTTGAGGTTCACCGAAAAATACACGGCCTGCCCGGCCAGCTCGGGCAGCAGCGCGTCGGACGAGACGATGTGGCCGAGGCCGCTCGCGCTTTTTCCGTCGGGACGCGGCGCGAACATCCGGTCCACGCGCACGGTGGCCTGCGTTTCGCGGGGCGGCAGCGCATTCCAGTCGGGCAGGCGGGCACGTTCGATTTCGTAGAGTGCGGCGCCGCTCAGCAGCACGCCGAGCACGAGACAAGGCGCCCACGCCTTCCGAAAACCCAGCGAGACGGCGATCAAGACAACGCCCGCTCCAGCGCACCAAGTGGGTGCGAGCGGCAGCCAGTCGAGTTTCCCCAAGATCAGTCCGGCCATCAACGGCAGCAGCACCCAGAGGAGGGGCGCGCGGTGTCCGAGGCTTCGGCTGGTCATGCCGCTATTTGGAACGACTAATCGCCGCGACTGAACACTAATTTATGAAAGAGTTTTCAATGGTCCGCTTTCGTGCCCATGGATGACCCCGCAAATGCCGCCGCCCGACCAATCCGATCTCTTTGGCGAACCCGCCGCCCCCGCGTCCGCCGCGTCGCCGCGTAGTCGTTCGGCGACGCAGCCACTGGCGGCGCGGATGCGTCCCCGGGTGCTGGCGGACATCGTCGGACAGGAGCACCTCACGCAGGCTGACGGCCTGCTCACGCGGCTCATCAAGAGCAACCGCTTCGGCAGCCTGATTTTCTACGGCCCGCCCGGTTGCGGGAAGACGAGCTTTGCCGAGGTCATCGCGCACGAGACCCAGAGCCGCTTCGTTCGCGTCAACGCCGTCATGTCCAACGTGGCCGAGCTGCGCGACATCTTGGCGACCGCGCGTAAGTCTCCCGACACGCCCACGCTGCTTTTCATCGACGAGTTGCACCGTTTCAACAAATCTCAGCAGGACCTGCTTTTGCCCGATGTGGAGGAGGGCTACGTGCGACTCATCGGCGCGACCACTCACAACCCCGGTTTTTACGTCAACCCGCCGCTGCTCTCGCGCAGTCATCTCTTCCGCCTGCAACCGCTCGCCACCGAGGCGGTCGCCGGCGTGCTCGCACGGGCGCTGGCCGACGCAGAACGCGGACTTGGCGCGCGCCGCTGCACCGCCGACGCCAAGGTGCTGGCCGATCTCGCCGTGCTCTGCGACGGGGATCTGCGCCGCGCCCTCAACGCCCTTGAAGTGATCGCGCTGTCGCTGCCCGAAGACGCCGCGATCACGGAAAAGGAAATCGAAGTCTTCGCCCGCGAGCGCCGCATCCGCTACGACGCCGACGAGGACGAGCACTACGATACCATCTCGGCTTTCATCAAAAGCTGCCGAGGCAGCGACCCCGACGCGGCGATGTATTGGCTGGCGAAGATGCTGGCGGGCGGGGAAGACCCGCGTTTCATCGCGCGCCGCCTCGTGATTCTCGCCAGCGAGGACGTGGGGCTGGCCGATCCGCTCGCGCTGCCGCTGGCGGTCGCGGCGCATCATGCGTGCGATTTCATCGGGCTGCCCGAGGCGGAGCTCACACTGGCGCACGCGACTCTCCACATTGCCTGCGCGCCTAAGAGCAACTCCGCCACGCTGGCGCTGGCGGCGGCGCATCACGCGTTGAAAACGCGGCCCGTGCAGCCCGTGCCGCTGCCGCTTCGCGACAAGAGCGGCCAGGCGAGCAAGCAGGCCGGCCACGGCAAGGGCTACCGTTACTCGCACGATTATCCGGAGAACGTCTCCGGCCAGGATTACCTCGAAAAGCCGCTCGCGCTCTACACGCCGAAAAGCGCCGGCTTGGAAACGCGGATCGTCGAGCGTCTCGCGCGCTGGCGCGAACTGAAGGCACAGGCGAAACGTCAGCCGTGATGTTTCGGCACCTGCTTTGCGGGCGGATGTCGCTTTACGTTTACGCGGGTGGCGGCAGCATCGTGGAAAATCGTCCTAATCATGCCCCCATCCCGCTTTGCATCGGTGCTCAGGGTTTTTATCGTATTGTTTGATTACGCGCTGGTCGTGGGGATTGCCTCCATCGCTTCGCTCTGGTGGCTGATCGCGCGGCTGGCATTCAATCCCGATCCGTCCCGCATCGCGCAGGATTACACGAGTCTTGTGGTGGCGGCGACGGGGTTGGGACTGGTTCTTTTTTGCCGCTCGGCGAGGTGGCGTCTGTGGCGCATGGCCTTGGTGCTGGCCTTGGGAACCATCGGCTGGCTTTTTGCACGGTCCCTTGAGTTGGAATCGACGAACGTCGGTGCGACGTGGGGAGAGGCGCACCTTTTAATCGGCCAAGGCGGGGCGTTTTTATTGGCGGTGGTCGCCCTGTTCGCTTTGCGACGTCTTGCACTCGCCTGCGGCTGGCTTTCTTCAGGGAGCCGGGTCGCGATCACCGTGGTGCTGGCCGGGTATCTCTTCTATCTCAATCACGACGAAGCGGTCGCGCCGAGCATCGCCAGAAATCACGCCGCGATGGCCGGTCGTTGCGAGGACGAAGCCACCTATCGGCTCACGTTGCGCTACACGCCGTCCCCCGGAGGCGGGAAAGTTTTCACCCCGCCGGCCCATGTGCTGGATTTCTCTCAAAAGGGCGAAAAACGCACCGCGTATCTGCGCGCCCATCAGGCGGAGATCGAGGCCAACTGGGCCGCGATGACCGAGGTGCGCGCATGGTGGGCCGAGATGGCCGCGCAACCGCGATTGGGCGATCGTCCGGGCACGGACTTCGAACAGCCGTTCATCCGCTTTCAACCGGTGCGGACTTACTTTCAGTATGCGCTGGCGCTTGCCGAGCTCCATGCGCTCGACGGCGATGGCGACGGGGCTCTCGCGACGGCGGGCGATGTCTATGCGGTCGGGGTGCGATTGGAGGCGTCGTCATGCACGCTCGTGCGGGGCATGATCTCCGTCATCACGCAAAAGCAGGCGCTGGAGACGGCGGAGTTCGTGCTGGATCACGCGCAGGTGTCGCCCGCCGCGAAGGTTCGTTTCGCCGCGCAGCTGGCGGTGGGGACTGGCGGAGGCCTCGGGGCCAAGCGGCTCATGCTTATGGATATGACCAATTTTTTTGGGACGACCGAGGCGATCGCCATGCTCAAGTCCCCGGCCTTCGGGCGTTCGGATGCAGGCTGGCCGATGCGCATCATGGGTTCCGTGTCGGAGCTTCTCGGTTTCACGACGCTTAATCCGCAGGCGACTTCCAACCGGATCAACGACTCCTACGAGAAACTAGCGGCTTATGTGGAGGCGCGCGATTTGGCGGGAATGAAAAAATGGGACGAACGCCTGTCGGCCGAACAGCTCGGCCGCTTTCAGGCGAAAAATATTTCGGGCCGGCTGCTCGTCCAGATGACGATGCCCGCCTTCGACAAGGTTGAGCAAAACTACTGGGAGGTCGAAGACCACCGGGCGGTCTTGGCGAAGCGATTGCAGGATACACCGTTTGCGCCCTGAGTTTTGCGCATTCGGGTGTGTGTGTGTGTGACGGACGGCCGGTTACACTCCGGCTTGAACGTGGCGGGCGCCGGGCTCGGCCTGGTGTTTGCGGGACTGCTTTCCGGCTGGATGGCGCGGATGATCAAGCCGCCCCGCGCCATCAACGGAGGCATGGTCTCCACGCACATTCACCCTCGGGCGTGCGGGGTGACGGCCCGCCGCCGTCGCGAGACCTTCACGCAATCTTTACCCGAGGAAACTTGCGGCGTGGGCGGCGGCGTCTAGGCTGGGTGCATGAAGCTCAACGCCGCCGTGATGAAGTCTTTGTTGATGGCCGCCTCCATCGGGATGGTCGTGCCGCTCGTGGTCATGGCGCAGAACCCGCCGCCCACGTCCAAGCCAGGCGCGCCCAAAAAGCAAAAGGCCGAGCCGCCGCCCAAGATCGATGGCATCACCATCGCTCGCGCGGACGGCCGTTTTATGGGTCTCACGGTCAGCGGGGTGCAATTCGACCTGCGCTTTTACGACGACAAGAAGAAGCCGGAAAAGCCCGATGTCGCCCGTGCGGCGGTGCGGTGGAATCCGGTCAACGTGAAGGCCGAGTTGCGCGCCGTCCTGAATCCTGCCGGCGACGGGATGTCGCTGGTGTCCCCGGGCTTGGTGCGGCCGCCGCTGACGTTCCGGGCCTTCTTCACCCTACTCGCAGAGGACGGGCAGGTGGTGGAAACGTTTTCGGTCAATCTGAACGACCTCGCGCAGGCGCCGGCCGCTCCCGTGGGAAAGCCGTTCAAGGGTTATTGAATAACCCCTTTCGGCTTAGATGCGCTGCATCACCACGGCAACGGAGAGTTTTTTCGTGTGGGTGCCTTTGAACACGCCGCGGGTGGGCGTGCTGTCGTGGTAGTCGCGGCCCACGGCGATTTTCACGTGGCGTTCGCCGGCGACGCAGTCGTTCGTGGGATCGAGCGGCCACCAGAAGCCGCCGGGCAGGTAGGCTTCGACCCAGGCGTGGCTTTCGCTGGCGCCGATGAGGGCGGTCGCGCGTTTGGTTTCCGACGCCCTCCGCTGGGTCTCCGTCTCGATGTAGCCGGTGACGTAGCGTGCGGGGATTTCCGCCGAGCGGAGCACGGCAATCATCACCTGGGCGAAATCCTGGCACACGCCAGTGCGCTGCTTGAGGGCGGTGGTGACGGGCGTGTCGATCTCGGTGGACCCTGGCACGTAGCGGAAGTTGGTTTTGATCCACTTGTTCAACCGCAGCAACGCCGCGCCGACCATGTCACCGGGTTTGAAGAGTTGGTTGGCGAGCGCGTTGACCTCGGGGCCGATGGGAATCGCCTCCGAAGGCATGAGGAATTCGAAGAGCTTCAGGCGTTCGCTGCGGTAGAGCTGGCGTGCCTCGGACACGCTGATGTCGAGGGCGGCCGCGGGCGGATCAAACGGGAGGGTTTCGACCTCGGAGTGGCTTTCCAACACGAGTTCCTGATGGCGTTTGACGATGGAGAAGGTTTCCACGCTGTTGCCGAAGTAGTCGGTGTAGGCGTGGACGTTGGCGCCCGGGGTGGTGGCGAGCTTGCGGGTGAGCAACTGCTGGCGCGCGTCGTTAGCCGGAGTGAGGCGCGCCTCCATGAAAGATTCCGAGGCGGCGCCGGCATAGCTGTAAAGGGTGCGGTGGGTGATACGGAAACGCATGCGCTTGCGCCGACATTCGCTGTTCCCGTGCCAACGACAAGCTTTTGGCGCGGCGGTTTTTCGCCGGTTCACGGATTCCGGCGCGCACGGTGGAATGAGCATGAACGCCGGGCGATGGTCATGGACCGTTCAGCGGGGATCAGAAGAAATGGAAATAGATAAAACTCGCCCAGACCCGTTAGGATCGTCCGTCCGCCCGATTAGGCTTGAGCCATCTGGTAAAGCCCGCCTGGTAAAGACTCGATTATTTCGGTCGTAACCACGATTGAAAATTAATCTTTCGTGTCTCAAATCAAATCAGTGACCATTGCTGGCAGGAAGCGTCGCTTGCGCGTGCTCATTCCCGACGGAAACAGTATTTTTGTTCTACCCGTTTGTCAGTGTTTACGGGCCGCCGGAGTGGATGTTTTTCTAATGATAGAATCTCGCTCTTCCCCAGTTCGTTGGACGCGTCATAAACAGGGGGCCATCTATGTAAGGCTGGATTCTTCATATGAAGAGCAGGTGAATGAGGCCATAACGGCGGCTTCCCCTGATGTGCTTATGGCCGTTTCGCTTGCTGGAATCTTGAAATTATCCGAGCATCGTAAGGTTTTTTCCGACCGCGTCATAATCACTCCCTTGGCTGATCCTGAAACCTTGAAACGCGCGGGGGACAAGGGCTGCCTTGCGGTGTTTGCGGCCACCGAAGGAATCCCCATTCCGAAGACTTTGGTTTATGATCCGGCGACCGGTTTGAATGGACCGCTAGAAAGCCTGTGTTTCCCTGTTCTGATTAAGCCGGTGGACGGCACCGCGGGGCAAGGCATCGAAAAACTGGAAACACCGTCGGACTTCACGCTGTTTGCCGGGCGCACAAAGACCGGAAGGCGCTGGGTGGTTCAGGAGGTTGTCGGCGGGGCCGACGTGGATTGCAGCGTATTGTGCCATCAAGGCCGCATTGTTGCATGGACTTTCAGCGAGGTTTGTTGAACCGTTCCAAAGCCTACATGCCACCGTCAGCGATCGATTTCATTGATGATGAAACCGTGCTGGCAGTGATCGCCAAGACCATGAAGGCACTGGAATTTGAAGGCGTGGCCAACTGCGATTTACGCTATGGTGCGGCCACCGGTGATGTGCGGCTTATCGAGATCAACCCCCGGTTCTGGGGCAGTCTTTATGCATCGCACGTGGCCGGGGTCAATTTTCCGGCTTTGGCGCTTGCGCAGGCTCTGGGGCTTCCTCTCCCCCGCGAGACAAGTTCACGGTCCTGCCAATTTTACTTTATAGCGGGATGGTGGTCGGCTTTCGTGCACGCCCCCTGGCATTGGAGAAGCTACCTGCCGTATTTATTCAAGTCGGATTTGGGCATCCGCCTGACTGATCCCGCACCGGATTTGGCCAGAATGTGGAGTGCCGTAAAACGGCGGATACGGAAAAGGGATCAAGGCAATGGAGGGCTTGCTTAGGGTAATCTTCCCGAGATTTAAATCTCGTTTATCAGCGCTCAAAAGGGGTCTGGGCGAGTTTTGTCAATTTTTGAGGAGAAAAGAGGTGATGGCGGCACCCAGCGCCAAGAGGGTGATTCGCCTTTCCAACGGCAGATCCCGATAAAGCCGGTCAGAAGCACCGTCATGCAGGCGAGAAAGGCCCCGTGCTTGTCCGGCAGCAGAAAAAGCGCGCCAACAGACTGCAGGACTACAAACGCCGCGATCACGACCCAGCCCTGCCAGCAAGTCGGCGGACCCCAGCCGTAACCCATTGGTTTTCATGGAAAACCAACGCTTGGCGGGGCGAGTGGACATAAGTCTAATCTGGCGTTGGGTGGCTGATCTTTTCAAGGCCGATTCCAAAGAAGCGGGGGAGGTTTCAGCCCGGATGAAGGAGTGGTTAGCAGCAGCGGTGCAGCAGGGGACGCAAGGACGGGACTGAGGAATCCGCTGCGAAGTCATCCGGCTGGCCTGCGTCGAAACGTAAGACCCGGCGGTCCGTCCCCACGTTTTTGACGTCCTTTTAGATATGAGGGGGCGGCGGGTGCGCAAACCGTCCATAAGCGAGGTTGAATTTTTTGGTTTTTCGGCTCTTCGTGTCATTCCCATGGCAAGTCTTCCCACCCAGTTCGCCGGTGTCACGGTCGTGACCAAGGCCAATGTTTATTTCGACGGCAAAGTCGTCAGCCACGCGGTGCTTTTCGCCGATGGCTCCAAAAAAACCCTCGGGCTCATCTACCCGGGTTCCTACCACTTCGGCACCGATGCACCGGAGCGCATGGAAATCGTCGCGGGCGCCTGCAAGGTCACGCTCGACGGGCAGTCGGACGTCAACGCCTACGCGACGGGCGCCTTTTTTGACGTGGCGGGTAAGGCCGGGTTCACGATCGAGGTGGACGGCGGCATCTGCGAATACATCTGTTCGTTCCTGCCCGCCTGAAATCGCGGGGCGGCGCGTTGAACGTCGCCGCCACGCCTGTTTTTCCCATGCGCTCCTTCTTCGTGCTGCTTTTCCTTGGCGTGGTGTTGGTCACGATCTCGCTGGTCGTGCGTTCGGGCATGCTTGCGCGCAAGCATCCCGGCGCGCCGATGAGCGCCGCCATGCGGGAGGCTATGGCCGACGACTCCTACCAATTCACCGCCCGCGAGCGGGAGCTTATCGCGCTGCGTTATCCGGGCGCGCAGGAAACGAAGAGCGGGTTGCGCATGCTGGTGCGTGCGCCTGGAACAGGCGAGGCTACGCCGAAACGCGGCCAGCTCGTCAGCGTGAACTACGCGGGTCGCCTGCTCGACGGGAAGAGGCCGTTCGACGCCTCGGCGGATCATGGCGGGCTGTTTAACTTTGTCGTGGGCGAGAATCGCGTGATCGCTGGCTGGGATGAGGCGTTGCTCGCGATGTGCAAGGGCGAGAAGCGCACGCTCATCGTTCCCTTCTGGCTCGCTTACGGGGAAAAGGGCATCCGCGGCACCATCCCCGGCCGCGCCACGCTGGTGTTCGACGTGGAGCTGGTGGATTTCAGGTAAAACTGCCCGCAGTCCGGGCACGAAAAGGCCGTCCTTGTGAGGGGACGGCCTGAGGGGACAAAGAGGATGACTTTGCTTACCGGTATTCTTCGCCGGTGAGGGCGTTGATGATCTTGTAGTTTTCGACGTGGTAGGCCGGGTCGGCGCGAAAGGCCAGCTTCACGCCGAATAGCTTTTCCATGCGGACAAGCAGGTTCGCATCTTCGCTGCGGAGACGCTCCAGGATGCTTGGGTGGACGAGCACGCGGAGGTTGTATTCCTTGCCGTCGTTGCGGCCGGTGAGGCGGCGGACGATGGCGCTCAACCGGCGCTGCAACTCGACCGACATGGTCGTGGCGCTCTTCACGATGCCGCGTCCGCGGCAATAGGGGCAGTCGGTGTAGAGGTTGGACGAGAGCGACTCCTGCTGGCGCTGGCGCGTCATCTGGAGGATGCCGAGCTGGCTGATGGGGAGGATGTGGTTCTTGGCCTTATCCTCGGCCATGGCTTCGACGAGTTTGTCGTAAACGCCGTTGCGGTGGCGGCGCTCCTTCATGTCGATGAAGTCGATGATGATGAGGCCGCCGAGATTGCGGAGGCGGATCTGGCGGGCGGCCTCGACGGCGGCTTCCAAATTCACGGCGTAGATGACGTTTTTCTCTTCGCCGCCGCGGTTCTTGTGGGAGCCGGTGTTGACGTCGATGGCGATGAGGGCCTCGGTCTCGTCGATGATGATCTCGCCGCCGCTGGGGAGCTGGACCTTGCGCTGGCCGGTCTGCTCGATCTGGCGCTCGATGTTGAAGCGTTCGAAGATCGGGATGTTGTCCTTGTAGAGGGCGATCTTGTTGCGGGAGCGTTTGCTGATCTGGGCGACGAGGTCCTGGGTGCGCTTGTGGTCTTCTTCGTTGTCGATGAGGACGCGGTCCACTTCCTCGGTGAGGAAGTCGCGGACGGTGCGCTCGACGAGGTTGGGCTCCTGGTAGAGGCAAGCGGGGGCGCGCTCGGTCTGCATCTTGTGCTGAATCTCTTCCCACTTCTTGAGCATGATGTGGAGGTCGCGCACGAAGTAGCGGGTCTTTTTACCTTCGCCGGCGGTGCGGACGATCACGCCCATGCCTTCGGGGATGGTGAGATCCTGGAGGATCTGTTTGAGGCGCTGGCGCTCCTTGGGGTCTTCGATTTTGCGGGAGATGCCGCATTGGTCGGAGAACGGCATGAGCACGAGGTAGCGGCCGGGGAGGGCGAGGTTGGTCGTGGTGCGCGGGCCTTTGGTGCCGATGGGGCCTTTCGTGACCTGGATGACGATCTCACTGCCGGGCGGATACATCTGGGGGATGTCTTTCACCGTGGGCTCGGCGGGACGGGGAGGGGCGTTTTTGCGCTTGTTGACGCGGACGACCTCGACGGAGGAGTCGGCGGCGGCGGGGAGCATGTCCCAGTAGTGAAGGAACGCGTTCTTGGAGTAGCCGATGTCCACGAAGGCGGCCTTGAGGCCGGGATCGAGGTTCTTGATGCGGCCCTTGTAGATGCCGCCGACCATGCGGTTGTCGGACTCGCGCTCGATTTCGAACTTGTCGAGGACGCCGTCGATGAGGAGGGCGACGCGTTTTTCGAGCGGCTCGGAGTTGATGATGAGCTCGCGAAAGGTGGTCTTCTCCTTCTTGAAGACGGAGAGGATTTTTTCGAGCAGCGGGCGGTCTTTGGAACGCGCGACGGCGTCGGTTTTCAGTTCGTTGCGATCAACGGGTTCGGACTCGACGGCGGGAGGGGGATTGGTGAGTTCCTCGTCATAATGGCTGGCGTCCGGGGGCTGGGCGCCGCCGGAGGAAGGGGCAGGGGATGAATCGCTCATGGTGGGTGTGGTCGTGTGTTGTGACGGGGCACCCCTGGTCTTTGGTTGCGGCGCAGGAAATTCCGGCAGAGCGGTCGATATCGAATCCAGGCTTCATTTTCACGTGAAGTCCTTACGGAAGCGAT
>JANXRL010000078.1 GCA_025352985.1 Verrucomicrobiota bacterium | reverse complement strand
CGGGGTGACTATGCCGCAACCCAAGCAGGACGCCCCGAACCCCGCGCCCTACCGGGAGCGACCCCCGCGTCCCTTGCGGCCTGCGTGATCGCGGCCGTCGGGGCCTTGGTGATTCTCGCCTTCGAGACCATCGGGGAAATCAAACTAGGCCTGAGCGATCAACAGTCCTCCATCACCGTATTGTTTGGCCTCTACACGCTGGTCGCCGCGTTCATAGAGGAACTCATCTTCCGTGGGTTCATCGTGGTCGAGGGGCGGGGGCCGACGCTGCGCTGGGTCGGGATCGTGGCGGCCTCGGTGCTCTTCGCCGCGTTGCACCCGTTCCTGTGGGATTGGAAAGGCGGCTGGCTTTGGGCTGACGGGCGGCTGGAACTCACGTTAAACCCAAAAGGCTGGTTCAGCACGGCGACGGTATTCGTGAGCTCACTGTGGTTTTACACGGTGCGCTTCGCGCGATTTAACCCGCAGCACTCGCTTCTCCCCTGCTTCGCCGCTCACGCCACGAAAAACCTGGGCGTCATCCTGGTGAAGGCCGCTCAGGGCTTCGTTGGCGGCTGGTGGTAAACAACCAGCCGCCCGGAAGTGAAACAGGCTTTACGGGATGTTGATTTGCGCCGTGCCGCTGTAAACCGTCGATCCGCCCGAAGTGATCGCACGCACCCGATAGGTGTCGGTAACAGAAGAGCCGGGCGCACGGTCGGTGAAGGTGTAAATTCCGTTCACAGGAGCCGCCGAGGTGCTACCGATCACGCTAAACACGCCGTTTGCTCCGGTCTGCGAGCGTTCAATAACGAAGCTGCCGCCGGGGAAGCTCATTCCATCAACCATCATCGTCGGGAGTGATCCCGACCAAGTGATTTGAACCGTATTGTTGTTGTTAAAGGCACCCAACATCGTCGGATCGGCAGGCACGGCCACGGTGGTGTTGAGCTTAAGCCTCATGCGGGGATTGTTGCCCGCACCGCGGGTGGCGATAGATTTGATGTCCCGCACTAGAATACGGGCGGCATACGTTTGCTGCACGTCGGTTGAGTTGCCATCCACGGCGAGAACCACGGGATTATCTTTAAGACCGCTGTAACCGCTCAGGCTGCGCACACCGGAGGTTCCGTAATAGGGCGGCGTGAGGGTGATGACATTCTCCCAGACTCCGGCCAGAGTGTCATCGGTGGCTTCGACGGCGACGCTCACATCAATAGCGGCGACATTAAGGTCGAAGGCGATGGTGTTGAAGGTCTGCCCGACAAACGGTGAGTAGTTAAGCGTGGCCTGTCCGTTTTGAACGCCCTCTTGATACAAGAGGCTGGTATGGCCGGCAGACTCGGCACTTCGCCCGACGAGTCGATCCACTTCACCCGGGTCGCCATAGAGGGCATATTTCCAAAAATAGCCGGTGAATTGCTCGCTGGCAGTGGAGGCGCCGTTCAGATTTTCAGGATCAAAGGTGGCGTCAAAGACCGCCCCGGCAGCCAATCCGGGATTATTAACGAAAAAGGTGCCGAACGCAGATTGGCCCAGATAAGACCCAAACGTCTCATAGGGAGACGAACCAGAACCGTTGCTAAGCGTGAGACTCGAAAGCGGCACGATGGAAAACAGGCTGCCATATGCGAACACGTTGGTCTCGCTGGATTCCGCCACGGCATTATCCACGTCCAGGGTGATGCGGAAGTAGAAATTATACGTGGCCAAAATTGCCAGATTGGCCGAGTTCTTGACCGGAGCGGAATCTTCCGGAGTGCCGGGCGGGATAATACCGAGTGCTATCATCGTGACTTGAAGACTGGGAAGATCAATAAACTGAGTGACCGGCAACGTCCCACCAACGGGCGTGGCTCCGCTCGCTTCTGGCAGGTAGGTGCTGTATTCCTGAGTGGTATAGGTTTTCACCACTTTGTCTCCAATCAGATCAATGCCCGCGGCCTTTGCCGCAGCCATGAGGTCCACCCGCACCTTGAACTTGTCGGTGGGCAAAACGGATCCCAGGCCCGTATTGCCGATGGTGTAGTGGATATAGACCGGGTCTTCTGGATGATAGGGATAGTAAGATGAAAGCGCACTGTCGGCAGCAGACGAGGCCAGCACAAGATTGGGCGCCCGTTGGATATGATAGCCGGGGCCAACAATCACGGAATTATTGGCGAGGGTGAATTCCGAGGTCGCATCAACCGCCGTGTTGGGCGTGGAGCCGACAACCCTCACGATCAGGTAATAGTCTCCGGTCGAGATATCAAATGGGAGGTTGACCTCGGCGTCGAAGATGACCTCCGCGCCGTTCTGAACCGTGGTCATATGCGCGTAACTGCCGAGAATGATATCGTCGGCATCTCCCGCCGTGCGATTCGTGGAGAGACGGACTTCAAGCTTGCTGGAGTCCGCTATGGGGGTGGCGTTAAAATCAGCTCCGACGCTGGAAACGTGGACATTGATCGGCAGACGGCTGGTGCCGTTGGCATCGTCTAGGAGATAAGTGCCCGTCGGGGAGGAAACCGAAGTGATGGCCAGGTCGTTATTATAGAGCGGCACATCGGCATAGGTGGCCGGCGTGTTATCGCGGTTGACGGAGTTGGTCGCCGGAGTCGGACTCAAGACTTGGAGGCCGTCCACGGCTACATAAGACGCGGCGTTGGAGCTGCCTTGGGCATAAGTCCAGCGCAGGGTATGCGGACCGGCGGGAACTAGGAAGGCCACTTTGCGCCAAGGCAACGAGCCCGAAATGGTTGCGGGAGCGGCCGAGGCGAAAGCGGTGGCCGTAGGAAGTCCGGCTAGGGTTCCATCGATGGAGAATGCCAGCGTGTCGAGAGCGACCGTGCTCTCGGCCTTCCACCAGAAGGAGACGAGCGCTGGGCCGGTGACACCAACTTCCAACGAAGCTTGTTGGCCGGCAATAAGCGTCGGAGATTTGGCATAATTGCCGCCGACAGGGGCAGTGACATCGTCCTTGCCGATCCAAGAATCATCTCCGCTGGTAATATACGCGGGAATATCGAGGTCCAAGCGAGCATAGCTGGCGATAGTGGGGCTGCTGGCGAGTCCCTTAGTGTAGGTCCAAGTGATCGTATGCGGGCCGACAGGAACAGAGATAGGCTGCGAACTGGGCTCGGGAAGTTGATAGCTGGGGATGTAACCGGTGATGGTTCGCTTCTGCACCCCGTCGATCGCGTAGCTCAAAGTATCGGTAGTCTCGGCGAGAATCTTCCACGGCGCGCGGATAGTGGTAAGGCCATCGATCGTATAATTGATAACGGCAGTTTCACCGGGGTTGAGGCCCGATGCTTCAAGCGCCTGTCCACCTGAAGCACGGCTATCAGCCACACTTGTCCACTTTTTATTACCGCCCTGAAAATCTACTTTACCATAGTCAAGGGCGACCCCCGGAGCGTTGGTTTTATTCAAGAAAATCAGCCGTTCCGTCTGGATGGTCTGTGCGCTAGCCAACTTGGCCGCACCATCAGCATTGACGACAAACAAGAGGTAATAGTTGCCGCCTATCGTGGCTGCAGAAATAGGCAAATCAAAGGAGGTAATCGCCTTGGAGCCTGAAGCTGGGATACCCCCGGTAACAGTTCCGCTGGTCAACTCCACGTCGCTCGCGCTCAACGTGGTGTCACGCGAGAGGTAGACTTTGTAGGTGAGCGTGGTGGTGGACGGAATGGCTCCGCGGGAGTCGTTCAGAAGATTGAAGCTGACTCCAGTAAACGCAGGCGACGGCAAGTCGAGATCGAGGGATGTTCCGACTACCAAATCGGTAAAGGCCAATGTCGGCCGGGTAAGCGTCACCGAGGTGGCGGCGACGTTGTTGGTCAGGTCCAGATCAATCAAAGACGAAGGGAGCACGAGTTCGGCGACCAATTTATACGCGCCTTGGCCGATGTCCGGCACGGTGAGGCCCGAAAAGGTGATCGTGCGGGTTTCGCCGGCAGCGAGCGGCACCGAAAGCTGCTGGGTTCCGAGCAAGGTGTCGTTCTGGTCCACGGTGCCGTCGAGCGAGAGATACAGGTTCACGCTGATGCCTGCGGGGACGGCGAAGCCGCCGGAATTTTTGACCGAGACGGTGGTCTGCGGAAGCGCGGCGCTGGTGCCGAGATCGGTCGCAGAAAGGGCGGGCGCGGTGATGCTCACATCGAGTGCACCGACCGCAATGGTCTGGGCGGCGGGGGTGCTGCTGACCGCCGTGACGGTGCTGGTTCCGTTGACCGTCGCCACGAAGAGGAGCTTGTAGATGCCGTTGCGGGTGTTAGCGGGCAAAGAGAGCACGTGCGGGACGCTCGGCAGCAGCGTAGAGGCGCCGGCGGCGAGCCCGCCGGTGTAGGCGTATTGGTCGAGGAGCACGTCGGCGTTACGATCCAGCAAGGCGTCTTGGGAAAGAAACACCTCGATGGTGACCGGCTGCCCGGGGGCGACCGCACCCAAGGCGGTGTTGGCGAGCTTGTATGAAACGTTGCCCAAGCTTGCGCCCACTGCGA
Organism: Verrucomicrobiota bacterium; assembly: GCA_025352985.1. Taxonomy (GTDB): domain Bacteria; phylum Verrucomicrobiota; class Verrucomicrobiia; order Opitutales; family Opitutaceae; genus Rariglobus. Next base: position 16,545 of record JANXRL010000078.1, on the reverse strand, counting down.
CGCTGGTCGTGTTGGGGAATACGAAATCGGAGACGGCCAGCGCAGGACCCGCGACCACGACGGCGGTGGCCGCAGTGTTGTTGGTCTGGTTGCGATCCGGCTGGTCGTCCGGGAGTTTCACCCGCGCGATGAGGTAGGCGGAGCCCGACGGATAATTGGGAATGGCGAGATTGCTCCAGTCCAGCAAGGTGCTCGCCAGGGGAGCCAGAGTCCCGCTAATCGTGCGAGTGGCGAGCAGGGTGTCGGATGCCTCGAAAGTCGCGTTGGACGAGAGATAAAGCTCGATGGTGTAATTGGCCGAATAGGCGCGAGAACCCTGATTCTGCACGTAGGTTGAAATGGTGCCAATGGTCGTGTTGGCACCGATGGTCTTGGGCGTGCCGACACTGACGGGCAAAACAGGGGAGGACACCGCAAGGTCGGCGCTGGCGATAACCACGGGGGTGCTGATCTGGTTGGTAGCCGCACCGGTCTCGCTGAGCGTGCTGTCTCGATTGACCACAAAAATAAGCTGGTAAGAACCGCCGCTCAGTCCGGTAGGCACGGCTATGTTACCCAAGTTCAGGGTGAGCGTCTCACTGCCGGCGAAGCCGGGGGCCGCCACGTTTTGATTGAAGGTAGAAAGCAGAACATCGCCGCCGGGACTGAGCGTTCCGTCAGTCGAGAGATAGACTTCGACCTTGAGGGGCGTGCCCGTGGGAATCAAACCGAAGTTACGATTAGCAAGTGAGAGGGTGACCGAGTTGAAGGAGGTCGTAAGGGCGTCGATAGTCGTATTGGCGAGACTGACCTGCTCGAGCGTGAGATCCGGGCCGACGAGCTGGACGGCAACAGCGGCGCCATTGCTGGGGAAATAGGGATCTGACACGCCAGGAGTCACGACCTGCGAGATCAAGTAGTAAGAACCGGACGGAAGCTGAGGCAGCGTAAGTTCAGACGGGGAAAACGTAACCGTGGTGCTGGCGCCTGCGATCAATGGGCCGGAAACCGTGCGTTCGGAGAGAAGGCGATCCGCAGAATCAAGCGTGGCGTTGCCAGAAAGATAAAGCCTGACGACATAGCTGCCGGTCTGATCACGTCCGCCGGTGTTGGTGACAGCAATGGTGGCGGAAAACGCGGTGTTAATGCCCAGCGTGGTAGAGGCTAGCACGGGCTGCACGGCGGCCAAGCTTGCGCCGCCGACCTGCGCGGCGGAAAACGCAGGGGAGGCATTAATGATGGACGTAGCATTGCCGTTTCCGAGCTGGCCGTAGGCGTTGCCACCCACGGCAAAAACATCTCCCACGCTGTTCAAGGCCATGGTGAAATCATACCCACAGACCAGCTGGGTGACGGGAGTCAAAGCGATCGGATACACCAACTGAGGTGTCGTGTAGATGTTGCGCCCGCTCGAATTGACGGGAAGGTTCAAGGCGCCGGTCAGATTAGCGCCCCACGCATAGCCCGCACCCGCGGTGGTAATGGCGCAGCTATGCACCGCCCCGGCGGCAATGCTCGCCCACAGCAAAGGCACCTTTTTTTTGCCCACCAGAACGGTCGCGTTGATCTGGGTGGGCTTGGTCACATAATTTGCCGCCGATCCAAGGCCGAGCTGTCCCTGACTGTTGTCGCCCCAGGCAAAAAGATTGTTGCTCTGCAGCGCAAGCACATGGTGACCGCCGCCAGCCAAGGCCGTCCAGGCGCGCGATGTGCCAATGCGGGTAGGGATCGTTAAAGCGATATTCTTGGAACTGATGGCCGCGCCGAGACCCAGCTCACCGCGGGCATTGAAACCGCAGGCATAAAGCGAACCGTCGGCCGCGATCGCAAAAGTGGAAGAGGAGGTAGCGGCCACGGCCTTGAAGGCGGGCGTCGTGCCTGTCGCCAGCTTAAACTGCACGGGAACCGTGCTCGCGGCGGTGTTGTTTTGACCCAACTGACCGCTGCCGTTGGCGCCCCAGACGTAAACAAGTCCGGTGGTCGCGCCGCGATCTACCAAGGCGACCGCGTGGGCCTGCCCCGCGACCACTCGGCGCACCACGGCGTTGGAGGGCAACGAAACCAGAACCGGCGCCGAAGAAGAGGCGACCGTGCTACCGATGCCAAGCTGACCGCTGCCATTCGAACCCCAGGCCCAAAGCTTATCGTTTTGATCGATGGCGAGAGTAAAATCGTCCCCCATGGCGACAGCTTTCCACGAACCCGCGATAGACTTGGGCAGAGAAACCGGCGAGACGCCCGGCGAATGACCAAGCTGGCCCGAAGTATTTTGCCCCCATGTGTAGAGAGTGCCTCCGTCGATAATGGCACCGGAAAAATATTTTCCCGCAGCGACGCTGTCCGCACGCGACGCCAACACGCCCGCCGCAAAGGCAATCCCTGCCGCAAGTATTTGGACGATCTTGGAGGTTCTCATGGTTTTCATTTCTCGTGGATTTTAAACTTCCCTAAAAGAGACTGTAACTTTCCCCGGCCGGTGGAGAAGTTGCGGCCAACAAGGACACACGCCTTATTTCGATTTCTTGTTTTTGGACTTGGGATCGGGCGGCGGCGGCGCAAAAGCGCTGGAACCATCGCGATAGCCGGGGAGATCATCCTCACGCAAGCCGATGGAACGCGTGACACGCGGATCGAAGACCTCGTTGGTGGGCGCCCCGTTGGCGGACACGGTGCGGGCCGTGATAAAGATGAGGAGATTGTGCGTGGTGTTGTCCCCCGTGTTGGTTCTAAACAAGCGGCCAAGGAAAGGGATGTCGCCGAGCAGGGGAACCTTCGTCTCCCCCTTGTGGGACGAGTTTTCCATCAGACCGCCGATGCCCATGGTGTAACCGTCCTTCAACGACACCTGGGTCTGCGTCTTCTTCGTGATGATACTCGGGATGTTCGCGCCGTTGAAATTGTTGTCCTGACCGCGGCTGCTGATTTCAGGCTGGAGCAAAAGCTTGATGAACCCGGCCTCGTTGACCTGCGGAGTCACTTTGAGGAGCACGCCCAGCGGCTTGTAGGAAAAGCCGCTCACCGCAAACGAGCCCGTTTGCTGGTTGTAGGTGTATTCCGGGAGGGGGAATTCTTCACCGATGTTGATGGTGGCCTCGACGTTGTTCAGCGTGACCAGCGTGGGATTGGACACGATCTTAGCGTTCGCCTGCGTCTTGATCGCGCTCAAGACCAGCTTGAATTGATCGGCGCTAAACACCGCCGATGACGTGCGGGTGACGGCGTCGGCGATGCCGTTGGTATTGGTCGAGCCCGCCTTTTGGTCGGTCAAGGTCGTGACGTCATGCATCACGCCGGCCGAGTCGGTGTAGGTGGTATGGGTGAGCGCGGGTCCGACCGGAAAGCCGGCTAGGGTGGACATTTGCGCATACTGCTGCTGAAGGAAGTCCACATTGGTGTTGGTGGCACTGGTGCCGTTGGCGGCGTTGGAACCATAGGTCCGCTTGTAGTCTTGGGCGAAAGGACCCGCCGATGCACCGTAGGCGCTCAAGGTGGACCAATCCACTCCCAGCTTCTTGGTGTCGCCGTCGGTGACGTCGATGAACTTTGACTCGATCATCACCTGGGCGGTCGCCTTATCCAATTTTTCGATGATCGGCTTGATCCGCGCCATGCGCGAGGGGCGCTCGCTGACGATCAGCGCGTTGCTGCGCGTATCGACGATGATCTTGCCGCCCGCCGTCGTGTCCACCAAGGTAGTGACGGTTTTCAAAATATCATCAGCCTTGGCGTAGTTAATGATGAAAACCTCGGTCGAAACCGGCTCAGCCGCCAGGCTGTCTTGGCTCACGACTTTGATGATGTTGCTATCCTCGGCAAAAGTGTAGCCTATGGGAGAAAGCACCACTTGGAAAATCTGGCGCCAGGTGACATCGCGTAACTTCAGCGATGTTCTCCCCTGCAACGTGTCCGGAATGACAAGGTTAAGCTCAAAAAGATCGGCGACATTACGCAAAATAGTGCGAACTTCTTCGTCCGGGAAATCGACCGAAAGAGTGTCTTTACTCTTCGTAACCGATGCTGTCTGCGGCGGGCCCACCACGGTGACTACATCCGGGGCTGGTGGGGTCGGCTGCGCTGGAGTTACGGCCGTCGAAGTAGAAGGGGCGGGCAATGGAGCCTGCTGAGCCAACAAGGGAGCGGTGGCGGCCAGCATGGCCAATAATAATGTGCGCGTTCTCATGGCTTGGTGGCGGGCTTGGTGACAGATTTTATGGGACGGGTGATTTCCACTCCATTTAAGCGGAGGGTGAAACTGGTGCTTTGGATTTCAACGATTTCCAAGTCATATGACTTTCCTTCAAAGACAATTGGAAGGTGGTCTGATACTTTGAATCTTTTTTGACCAAACATCAAAAAGGACTCTCCGCCGATTCTTACAGACCCACTGGGCGTAATATTCGGTGCGATTTGCACTAATTCCACGATCTCTCCCGGAGCCGATGCCTTCTCGCCACTAGGTGCTATGGAAGAGGAAGACGATACGCCCCCCTCGGCGGGGCTGAAGGGGTTTTTATACGAGCCCTCATTACCGGTCTGGACCACCCCAGGCTGGGTGGAAACGAGAGTCTGGGCGAATTCAACCGTATCTTTGCGCTTGAGCGGAGAAGGAATGTCGGCCGCAGGCTCGCCCCTGGCGACGGTTGCGCCGACACCGCAGATTAACAGGGGAATGAGGAAGGGTTTTCTCATGGCCGGCCGAGTAAATCTACGTTCAGAACTAGCGTCGTGCCGGCACCCGTGACCGAGGTTGTCATCGAGTTCAGGCGATAAAAGCGAGTCCCCTGTTCAAGGTTTTTCAAGAAGATGATGATCTTAGGAAAATCTCCGGAAACGCTCATGGTGTAATTGACAGCCACATAAACCGCTCCGGCATGCTTTGTCCCTGTCGAGGAACTGATCCCGGCCCCTACTTGGCGAAGATCGGTGAACTTGACGCCTGTTTCAGCCTCTATCCGGTAAAAATATTGAAGATTTTTAGCCAGGTCGGAGGGATTGATAGCACGCTCGCGAACAATGCGATTGGCTTCTGTCACGACTGCAAGTTCACTTGGTAATTGCGCCGGATTAGCAAGATTCGCGTGATATCGTTTTCCCTCGGCACTTTTCTGATCGAGTTCAGCTCTCAGCTCGGAACCCAGACCTGATCTCATATAAATAACTACGAAAAGAATTAGACTGATAAGACTACAGGCGGACAAAACCGGGTTTTTCTTAACGAGTGCCAACAATGCCTTGTTATCGAGGCTCATTTTGCACCCCCTTTCTGATCGGACTTTAGTTTTATCAAAATCTCAAAGCTGATTCCGCTCGTGGTCGGATTTCGACTTATCCCCGTGAGGGAAACACCATCGAATTTACCGGCGAAAGCAGGGTATTTGCTCAAAATATCCAAATACGCCGACGCATCACCGCTAGCCTCATCGGGTGAACCCATAATCGTGCCACGCAACACAATATTGGCACCACGGTAATCAACTGCGGCCAAAGAGACACGCGGCGGCAGGCTCTCACCAAGCTGAAGAATAAAATCCGAACCCACCAGCTTCGAGGACTGAAAATCCTTAAGCTCAAGCAGCTTCTTTTCCTCTTCCAGAAACTTTTGAAACTGTGCCACCGCTTTTTCACTGCCGGCTTTTTCACTGTTGATCTGCCGCTGCCAGTCGGCCGTCTGGTCCCGAAGCGCGTGAAACCCGATTTCGCTTTGAATAAGATAAAGGCTGAGCACAAGCGACACCACCACGGCTGCACCGTTGATAAAAAAGGCCGTCCGCACCACCTTCACATCAGGCAAACGCTCTACATTCCGAAAATTAGGATGCCACGCGGGAAGCATCGAAGCCGCGGCTTTCTCTTTCGGTTTTTTAAGAATTGAGAGCATGGTTGCCATATTGGGCCATCAAACCGAAAAGACCAAAACGACGGGCATCTTGAGCTGCAACAGGCACGGAATCCGCCAAGGTAATCTGGCGGGTTTGCAACCAAGCAGACATGTCAATTTTCAAAACCGTAACGCCTAACTGGGCGGCAATTGTTTCTTCAATCCAACCCAATTTTGAGGGCAAAACTGTGCATACGATTTGCCCGATGGACTGGCCCGTCTGGACTTCATAAAAACCAATAAACGATTGTAACTCGCGGATCAGCTTTTTCACCAAAGCAGGCCCCATGCCTGTGAAATCGAACGCATTGGATAAAAATAACTTACGGGCCGATTCCGCATCCTTTAGCCCAAGCTCTGCTTGAACAACAGGAATCATTGCCTCCAGCCCCTGGAAAATCGGCCGAGATGCTTCAAGTCCGGTAGGAGTCACGATATATGAATTGGTGGAGTCAGCATCAATTTCCAACATGAGGACAGGAGCTTTCGCTTGTGTGAAATTCAAATAATCAACCAGCGCTCCTATTGTGGCCAGGGTCCCTAGCTCCAAACGCTCTGGGTAAATACCACCTGTAAGCAATCGATCTTGGATCACGTTGATATCGTCCATGGGCAGACCACAAAAAATCGCATCTTTTTGCGATGCTTTGACCATGTCGTATTCCAAACCATCGACCGCATTCAATAAGGCCATGGTGTATTTTTCCGGATCAATACGCAATTGCGTGCCTACCAATTCATTGAGATAAGTTGGCTCCTTTAACCTCTTTGTATCAAGAGGTATTTTTCGTATGACACGCTTGGAAGTATAAATCGCACAGTTTGCATGGGTCAACCCACCGGCATTTTTTTGCGTCTGCATCGCGGTCAAAGCCTGCGCCAGAGCCACTTCGTCACCAGGGGGGCATTCACGAATATCCTCTACTACAAAAGGTGTTCTTTCAGACGAGGTTTTTGAAACCAGCACAACATGATCCCCAAAATCCACGAAAATTTGTTTTGATTTAGTGGATAGAAACATGGGGGCTTCGACGTAGCCTTCCTAAAAAGGCCATTGTTAATTATATAAATCGCCGACGTGGAGTTAAACGAACTAAGCAAAATGCCGTTCTCGTAAAATAATCACACTCTGAGCAGGAAGCGTGCGACTCAAGCATATTTCTCCCAATCACCTGCCTAAGTATCTATTCACAATTCTTTCATGACATAAAAAAACCTGCCTCGCAACGAAACAGGTTTTGATGAAAAGCAGCGAATCCCGCATTAGTAGATCACTTCTGCCAAGTGCGCTTTTTATGGCGGTTGGCCTTCAAGCGCTTTTTACGCTTGTGCTTGTTCATCTGGAGGCGGCGTTTCTTTTTGAGGTTACCCATGTGAAGTCAGGTTTGAATTGAAAGGTTCGTGTAGAAACAGACGGTCAAACAGTCTGCGCCCCCTGCTGTAAAGCTCAATCTGCCCCGCCGCCTGCCACCTCGACCGCGCCGCGCAATGTCGTGAGCACCAGAACGCACCTCACCCGCGCCTCCGGCAACCCGGCCAAGCGCGCCGCCGCCCGCCGATAAATCCCCATCTGCCCGGCGTAGCGCTCCGTCACCTGGACCGCCTGCTCCGCCGTCGTCCGGTCGGTTTTGAAGTCGTAAACGGTCGCCTCCACAACCTTCCCCGCTGCGTCGCGCACCAGAACCACACGGTCGAACACCCCCGTGATCCACGCACCGTCGATGACGATCTCAAACATCCGCTCGCGCCATACCTCCCCCCCGGACCGGCGCGCAAATACCTCGGCCAACCCGCGCGCCTCTAGACAGGCACCCGCCTCCGCGACGACCGTTTCGACCAACCCCGCCGTCTTCCAGACCGCGAGTAACTCCGGCGTCACCCCGCCCCACTCCACCGCCGCTAAGGCCCGATGCACCGCCGTGCCGAAATTCGCCGCGCCCGAGCTAGTCGCTCCGAACAACGCCGCACCCGTGACCACGTCGACCTTGGTTCCCGAGGGCGTGCGCACCGGGTGCCGCTTAGCCGCGACGACCCCGGACAACGTAGCTAGCTCCGACGGGCCCGCCGCGGCATCAGCCCCCGCACTGTTTTGATGCGCGATCGCCTGAAACCACGCCGCGTCCCCTTCGCTGAAAAACACCTCGCCCGTCCACGCGCCTATGCGCACCGCGCCCGCGAGACCGGCCGTGCCGAGCGTCTCCGTCAGCAACCGCGGAAAGTTGTCCGAGGTCGATTTCTCGCCCACCGGTTTCGTGATAAGATACATCGCGCGTTTGGCGCGCGTCAGGGCGACGTAGAACAGACACAGCTTTTCGTAGGCCGCGTCGGCTTTCGCCTCGTCCACATGCGCCGACAGCACCGGATCGTTTTCGTGAAAAAGAGTCGGCGGCATGTCCAGCACCCACTCCACCTCGCGCTCCGGCGTGCGTTGCACCGCCAGCCCGTCGCGCCGCCTCGTAGCCAGCGCCGTCCCTTCCAGATCGGGCAGCACGACCACGTCGAAGCCGAGGCCCTTGGACTTGTGGATCGTCGTCACGCGCACCACCGCCGCCGTCTCCGCGTCGCGCACCACATGCCTCTCGGCGAATTGCACAAATTCCGCCACGTCCCGGCTGCCTGTCTCGTCGAAACGCTGAGCCGCCTCCGTCAACTGCCGCGCGCGTTCCCGGCTGAACGCATCGTCGGCCGCCAGCACCGGCTCCAGCCGCCGCAACCACGTCTCCACCGTGCGCGCAAAGCCGTCCTCATGCACCTGATGCAGCACCGCGCGCGTCAACCCGTCCGCACCGCCCTCGCCCGCAGCGGCCACCACGCCGGCCAGCGGCGTCAGGCGCACGTGTTCCCACGCAAATCGGTCGCCCGGATACGCCGCCGCCTGCAACAACGCCAGCACCGCCGTCGTCAGCGGATTATCCGTGCACACGTGCAAATCCGACGCGGCCACCGCCGGCAGGCCGCCTTCGCGCCGCAGATAATCCGCCAGCCAGGTCGCCGCATCGTTGGATTGCACCAGCACCGCGACCGACAGCCCGCGTTCCAGCGGCTCGATCTCGGACAACAGCCGCACCGTCAGCGCCGCGCGCGCCTCGTCATCGTCGCCGTGCAACCACGCGACGTGTCCGCCGAGCTTCGGCTTCGCGCTTTCGTGGTCGCGCCACTCGCGCGTCCAGCGGTCCGCCGTCGGTCCGGGCACGAGACGCGCCAACACCGCCGCGTCGCCAAACACGCGGTTGACCACCGAGACGATGGCCGGCCCCGAGCGCCACGACTGATCGAGGCGTCCTTCCTCGATGGTGCCGGGCGCGACTGCGTTGTAGTGGTCGAAAATCTCGCGAAACAGCCGCGGATCGCCGCCGCGCCACGCGTAGATCGCCTGCTTCACGTCGCCGACGTAGAACAAGCTCCGCCGTCCCTCCGGATCCTGCACGGCCTCGTCGATCAGGTTGCGCAAAACGCTCCATTGCGCGGGGCTCGTGTCCTGGAATTCATCGAGCAGCCAGTGGTCGTATTTCGCGTCGAGACGCCAATCGACAAACAGCCGCCCGTCCTCGGCTCTACCGCCCGCCGTCAGCCGCGGCGCACCCGTCTCGGGCATGAGCAGCCGCTGCACGTCCGCAAACGTGAGTTTGCCCGCGCGCCGCACGAGGTCGTTGTAAAACGCCTCGTAGCCGCGAAGCACCGTGTGGATGCCCTGTGTCATCTCCAGCCGGCGCGTCAGCTCTCCGGCGAACACGGCGCGCACCAAGACCTTCAACGCCGCGCCAATCTCCGGCGGGAGCACCTGCTTCTTACGCTCGACCACCAACTCGACCGGCTCCTCGCCCAGCGTCACCCACGCTTCCAGCGCCTTCGGCAACAGATATTTCATCGGATCGGCCAATTCCGCGCCCGGCTTCCACGCCTCGTGCGATTCCAGGAAATCATCCCAGCGTTTCCGTTGTTTTTCGCTGGCACCCGCGCCCGCCGCCCAGCGCCGCACTACCTCGGCCGCGCCGCGCACGCTGCCATTTTTTGACAGCCACGCGCAGCCCTCGGGCCAGATGCGCTTCGGATTGCCCCACGCCTTCCCATCGGGCGAGTTGAGATAGATGTTCTGATGCTCGTTGATGAACCGGTCGAGCCGCGCCGACAGCCGCTTCTCCTCCGCGCCGAACGTCGCGCGTTTGAACGCCTCGATAAACTCTTTCTGCGCGTCATACAGCTCCACTCCCGTGCGCGCAAACAACTGCCGCAGCACGCGCTGCCGCTCCAGTTGCACGCCGTGCTCCTGCAAAATCTCGAAGTCACCGCCGAGGCCCAGCTCGAGCGGAAACGCCCGCACCACCTTCGCAAAAAAACTGTCCAGCGTTCCGAGCGCCAGCCGGTGCATCGCGCCGACAATCGTGCGCAACATCGCCAGAAAATCCGCCGCACCGAGCTGCGGTTCGCCGATGTCCTTCGCGAGGCGCGCCGCCTCCTGCGGGTCGCGCGCCGCCCGCGCCAGCTTGTTGAGAATCTCGTCGAAAAACTCGCCCGCCGCCTTGCGCGTGAAAGTGAGCGCCACGATGCGCTCCGGTGGAGCGCCGTGCGCGAGCAGTTGCACGAAGCGGTTGGTGAGCGCGTAGGTTTTGCCCGAGCCCGCCGACGCGAGAATCATCTTGTGGCCGATCGGTTTCATGCGTCGCCCTCCTGCGTCCACTCCACGCTCGCCTCGGCTCCTTCATGGAAGAGCCCCGCGAAATCGTCATTGGCCGACGCCGGCAATTCCGCCGGAGGCCAGAACCGGCGCGCCTGCACCGCCGCCGCCACGCCGCGCGCGCACCGCATCGCCGCCGCCTGCACATCGGCGTCGTAACCGTCCCACACCTGCACGCCCGTCTCGCCCGCCGCTTTGGGCAAATTAAAATAGCCGCACTCCACCGCGTGCCCGAACTCCACCGCCACCGCCTCCCGGTAGAGCGGCAGTTGCAGATCGGTCCAAATCGCCTCCTCGCCTCCCGAAAAAACGCGCGCGAACTCCGGTAGCGCCTCCACGTTTTCCGTGCGCCTCGGTTCGCGCACGTGCGCATCGGCGGGGTTCACCGGTTTGTCGGAGGTTTTGTAGTCGATCACGCGCACCGCGCCGGTGAGTTCATTGCGGTCGATGCGGTCGATCTTTCCGCGCACGGGTAGGCCGCCAAGATCGATCTCGAATTTCCATTCGCTGCGCTCGATGACCCAGCCCTCCGCGCGCAACTGCGCCTGTATCTCCGCGACCTGGGCGAGCCGCTGCCGCGCCGATTCCAATTGCACGACCAGCGGCAGCACCGGTTGTTCACCGTAGAGCGCGCGCGCCGTCCGTTCCAGTTCTTCGAGCAAAAAACCGCGCAGCACCGCCGCGTCCGTGCAATCGCGCACCGGCGAATCCGGCTGGCCCATCGCCTCGAGCGCCGCATGGCAAAGCGTGCCGAAGTCCATCGCGTCGAGCTCCGCCTTGTGCGGATCGACCGCCTGCATGCGCAGCCCGTGCTTCAGGTAAAATCGGAACGGACACTTCAAATAATCGCGGAACGCCGTGACCGAGAGGCGCTCGATTTTCGCGTCGGCGCGCGGCTTGAGTTTCCATGCGCGCCGCCACGCCGGACTCGGCCGCGCCGCCTCGGCGTGACCAAACAAAAACGCCACGCGCGCCGGCAGGTCGGCGTCCGCGCATTGCATCAGTAGCCGCGAAGGCCGCAACGGATCGCCCGCCGCCGAGGTCTTGCCGAATAGCAAGTCGAGACGTCCACGTCCGTCGGTTCGAAACGCCGCCAGCGCGTGCAACAGGTAAGCGTCGCGCGCGAACCGCGCGGCGTTAGTCTTGAGGCCGAGCCGCTCGCGCAGGCCTTCCGGCAGGAAGGCGTCGCCCACCACCGCCTCGGGCACGCGGCCGTCGTTCATCCCGGCGACGACGAGATGCGGCACGTCGTCCCAAAGCAGCTCCAGCCAGCCTTGCAGCTCGACCGCGCCGTCGGGCTTTTCGTCGAAACGCGGACTGTCGCCCAGTGCGCGCAACGCCAGCTCCCACACGTCCGAAGCGACGAGCCCCTGAAAACGGCGCACCGCCGCCTCCAACTCCGTCAACACCGTCGCCCACACCTGTGCGGTCTCGATGGCGCGCGCGTCCTCGGGCCGCGTCTGGTCGAAACGGTGCTCTTTAAAAATCTCCGTGAGCACGGTGCGCACATTGTCTGGAAACACGCCGACGAGCAGCAGCGCGCGCAACCGCACGACCGACTCGATGGCCTTCGCCAACCCGGCGTCGCTCACCTGCGCACGCGCGGCCGCCAGCGTCGGCGGCAGATGCTCGGCGTGCAGATCGTCGAGCGCCGCAAGCAGCCGCGCCGAATCACCGCCGAGCCACGCGAGCACGTCGGGACAACGCAGCAACGCGGCCACGGACGCGAATGTCGGCTCACGTCCGGCCAGCTCCGACAGCGCGGTGAGCAGCGTGTGCAAGGCCTCGCCGCGCAACGGGCGCCCGTCGGGGTTGAAAGCCGGCACACCGGCGCGCGCGAGCCCGTTCTCCAGCGACGGCAGCACCTCGGCGTCGGCCACGCCCACGGCCAGACGTCCGCCGGGCCCGGCGTATCCGAGCACACACGACACGATGGCGCCGGCCTGCGCCGCCGGATCGGCGCACAAGCGCACGCGTTGCTCGAAGTCCACGGGCGAAAACAGCCGCGTCGCCCAGGCCACCGCCACCGGGCGCCCCCAGCCGTCAAATAATGCGTCATCCGCCGGACCCGACGCGAGCACCTCGACGGGCACGCCGGCCGCCGCATGGGCCGCGAGCACGCGCAACGCCAGCGGCAGCGGGTCGGGCGTGCCCGCCACAACGATGCGCCGCACGCCCTCCGGCAGCGCGGGGGCTTCGGCGAACGCGATCTTCATGGCCTGCGGATCGCGCAGGCCGTGCGCGGCGAGCGCGGCGTCGCAGGCGGTTTCGAGCGCGCCGAGCTGCCGCCAGCGCGCGGACTCGGGAAAATCTTCGCCGGCGCGCTCCGCGACGTCGGCCATGCGCAAGCCGTTTTCGGCGAGGGTAGTTTGCAGCCGGATAAATTCGCGCGCGAGCCGCACCGCCCACGCGAAACTGCGCTCGGGCGGATCGAGCGGGAACACCTCGCGCACGGTGTCGAGGTCGGCGTCGCGAAGCGTCTCGGTCCATGCCAGCAGCAGTTCGGCGCGTGAGGCCGCCACCGCCGCGCCCACCGCCGGGGCGTCCGGCGACGTCAATTGATCGGGCATCCGCACGCGAGGCGGGAACACCGCCTGGCCTTTGTGCGCGGCGCACGCCGCGAGGGCTTCGCGCAGGCGACGGCCGGCCTGGCTGGTAGGCACCACGACGAGCGTGTCGGCGAGATCGAGCGGTCCTTCGCCGTTCCAACCGCGCGCCAGCCAGCCAGTCACGGCATGAACCAGTGGCTGGTTCCAGGGAAGGATTTGAAGGCGTGGCAACGGCATCCGAAGACAGCGGACAGCTTCACCGCGAATGCGCCAAACCTACAAGGACGGATGTTGGCCAACAAAAACCCCCGCTGGCACGAGGCCGGCGGGGGCGAAAAGTGAAACGACGGCGCGAGGCCGACCGGATTACTTGGCGAACACGAACTTCGCGACGTGCGACTTGGCGCGGGCTGCGGCGTTCTTGTGGACGACACCGGACTTAGTGGCCTTGTCCATGGCGGAGACGTAGGCGGCGGCGGCGACCTTGGTGTCTTCGAGCTTGCCGGCCTTTTCGGCAGTCAGAAGCTTCTTATGAAGGGTCTTGAGGCGGGTCTTGGTGGACTTGTTGCGGGTGGTGAGACGGGTCGCCTTGCGGGCGGCTTTGATAGCGGATTTCGTATTGGCCATGGCGGTTTAAAAGTTAAAGCCGGACAGAAACCCAAACCCGAGAGGTTGAGTCAAGGGCAATCTCGGTCGCACGGGCGACGCCGTCCGCTGCGGCGGGCTACCGGTAAAAATTGGTTTTGGGGCCGGTAAGCCGGATTCTGTGTCCCCGACAAGTCGGGGTTGATCGTCATTTCTCTCAGGTTATCTTGCGACGGCCTGCCCTCCGCTGCCCGCTTGCGCGAAACGCGGAAGGTGCGGCATACCCGTGGCTAAAGGACGAGCCGCCCAGCCACCTATTTTGCCTTGCACCGGAAGGGGTTTGTCGTGCCGCCATCATTGCTGACGACGCGGTGGGCTCTTACCCCACCTTTTCACCCTTACCTCGCGGTTGCCCGCGAGGCGGTATAGTCTCTGTGACACTGTCCGTCGACGCGCCTTGAAACGCGCCGCCCGCACTTGCCGTGAAGCTCGTGCGGCATCCTGCTCTGCGGTGTCCGGACTTTCCTCTCCAAGCTGTATTAGTCTGCGGGCGGCATTACCCGCCCGCGTGGGATCAAAGAACTTGGAGCGACGATCCAGCCCCAAAACCAACCGTGACGTTAAAGGCGCGGAATGATCAATGTCCAGTGACCATTGATTAATAGTCATTGCGTCACCGGTCACTTCGCGTGAAACGCGGCGCGCCTCACATATTATTCAACCACACAACGCGTCCGCATTGGTCGCAGGTCGTTAGCTTGGTGGGGTCGCCCTTGCCCCGCAGCGCCGATTCGACCTCAGAAGACACCTTGAGGTGGCAGCCGCCGCAGGTATTGCCCTTTACCGGCACGCAAACAGGCATGTGGCGCGTCGCCAAGCGGTCGTATATACGCAGCGTCGGCTCGCCGACCGGCTCGCGCGCGATTGCGACCTCGGCTTGGGAAACCTTCAGTTCAGCCGCCAGATTTTCGCCGCGCTCACGCAAAGTGCGGATGCGCGCCTCGTGGCCGGTAATGTTTTGCTTCAACACGGCCTCGGCGACGACGAATTTCTTTTTCGCTTCGTCGATCTGATACATCACCTGCAACTCCTGCTCTTCAAGCGCACCGATGGCGGCCTGCGTGGTTTCGATCTCGTGGCCGAGCGCCTGAAATTCGTCGTTTTTGCGCACCTGCACCTGCTGAGTCTTGTATTTCGCGAGCTTGGCCTCAGTGGAACCGATTTCGGTTTCGATCAGCTTTTTGTTCGTCTCGAGCTGCATCAACCCGAGGCGGGCCGTTTCGATGGCGGCTTTTTCGGACGCGATTTTATGCTCAACCACCGTGATTTCCACGGGAGTCGCTTTGATTTGCGCCTCAAGGCCCAGTCGTTTGCTGTCGCGATCCTGCAGGACAAGGAGCTTTTCAAGCAGCAGAGTAAGCATGAAAGCCGACACTGCCGCGCATGCCCCGACCGTCAAATCCGTTTATCCCCTTCGCCGACTTAGACTACTCGCTACTTCAGATATAATACATCTCGTCCGCCTTCTTCGCGCCAAACTTCGCCAGCGTGACGCCCTTGCAGGCCTGTTCCAGAGCCATGCGCACCTCGCGCCAGACTTGGTCAACACGCCGCCCTGAGTGGCCCTCGCCGGCCGCGTTCAGTTCCAGCACGTCGCCCTCGATGAGCTTAACGATGTCGTAAAGCGTGATGTCTTCAGGCGGACGCGCCAGCGCGTAGCCGCCCTGCTTGCCACGACGGCTCGTGATGAGGCCGCCGTTGCGCAATTCGCTCAGGATTTGAACGAGATAATTGGCGGGCACCGCCTCGGCCTCGGCGAGCTGCTCGATATGGGCAAGCTCGTCGGTTCCGTGATACTTCGCCATCTGGGCAAGCACACGACAGGCATAATCGACTTTGACCGAGAGTTTCAAACAGTCGGCACGTTATTTCCGTATCTTGAGTCGGCAACCTAAAATACTCAGGGAGCGCCCGAATTTTTAATGATTTTTCATCCAAAATAGGGGTTGTTTCGCCCCCCGTTTTCCGATGAGATTTCCCCTTTCAATTTCCCATCGTTCTTACCCATCAAATGTCCGACCAATCCGCTCCCGAAAACCTGAACCATAATCCCGCCCTTTCCGAGACCTACGATGCCTCGAAACTGAGCCAGCTCAAGGGTTTGGAAGCCGTGCGCAAGAAGCCCGGCATGTATATCGGCGGCACAGATGAGCGCGCCCTTCACCACTGCGTTTCGGAAGTTTTGGATAACTCCGTCGACGAACATCTCGCCGGTCACTGCAAACGCATCGAAGTCACCATCCACGTTGACGGCTCCATTTCCATCCGTGACGACGGCCGCGGCATTCCCGTCGATATCAACAAGGACTCCGGCCTGCCCGGCGTCGAACTCGTCCTCACCACGTTACATTCCGGCGGCAAATATGGTCAGGGCGGCTACAAATTCTCCGGCGGCACCCACGGCGTCGGCGCCAAGTGCGTCAACGCCGTCTCTGAGTGGTTCGAGGTCGAGGTCTCGCGCGGCGGCCAGGTCCACCACATGCGTTTCGAACGCGGCGTGACCATCAAAAAGCTCGAAGTCATCGGCAAGGCCAGCCGCACGGGCACCTACGTCACCTTCAAGCCCGACGCCGAGATTTTCAAAGAGACCACCGTCTTCGTCGCCGCCCGCATTTCCCAGCGTCTCCGCGAGCTCGCCTTCCTCAACTCCGGCCTCGAAATCACGTTCACCGACGAGCGCCCCGCCAACCCCAAGCCCGAGATCTACCTCTACCGCGACGGCGTCTCCGAGTTCGTGAAGCAGCTCAATCAGGGCAAAACCGCCCTGCACCCCGTGCCCGTCCGCATCACCAAGGAGACCCGGCTCCAGCTCGACGACA
>JANXRL010000153.1 GCA_025352985.1 Verrucomicrobiota bacterium | reverse complement strand
CTTCGCCGTCGAAGAGGGCGGAGGCTTCGTCGAGGTCGCTCAGGCCGAAGGCGGCGGCACAGCGGGTGAGAATGGGCGTGAGGTTGTCAAAGCCTTCGCGGGCGAAGGCACTGAACTCTTCGTCGAGCGAGGCGGGCTCGACGAAGACGAGATGGGCGGCGGGCGAAAGGTAATCGGCGAGGCCGGTCTTGGACGGGTCGAGCTTGAGGCGGGGCGAGGCCGCGAGGGTGATGGACTCAACCTGTTCGCCGGAGCGTTGGGTGACGGGGTCGAAGGCGCGGATGTCTTCGATTTCGTCGCCGAAGAAATCGAGGCGGTAGGGCTGGTTGGCGGTGATGGGATAGACGTCGATGATGCCGCCGCGGATGGCGTAGTGGCCGGGGGATTCGCAGACGGCCTCGGAGTCGTAGTCGAGGGAGTTGAGGAGCTCGAGGAGGGCGTGGAACGGCTGGGTTTGCCCGCGCTTGAGGGTGAACTCGCGGGTGGAGAATGCTTCGAGCGCGGGGACGGGTTGGAGGAGGGCGGCGGGGGTCGTCAGGATGACGAGTTGAGCGTTGAGAGTTGAAAGTTGAGAGATCGGGGCGGAGGAGCGGGTGGCGCGGAGGCGGGACAGGACCGTCATGCGGTCGGCGGAGGCGGCGAAGGCTTCGCGCATGTCGCGGGAGTCGGGCATCGACTCGGGGAAGACGAGCACGTCGAGCGCGGCGGGATTCCCGCCGGCGGAACGGTGAAAGAAAGCGATGTCCTCGGCGAGCTGCTCGGCGTGTTTCAGCTCCTCGGCGACCACGAGCCAGACGGGCGCGGGGCGTCCGCGTGCGAGTTCGGCGAGCACGGCTCCGCGCGCGGGCGGGCACACACCGGTGAGCTTGAGGCGGGAGAGCTGGTGGAGGACGGACATCAGGCGGAAAATGACGAATACCTAATGGAGCGAAGGCGTAATCGCCTGCAAGCAGGCTCCTACATTCCTGAGGCGAGCGCGGCGCGGGCGGCGGCTTCTTCGGCGAGTTTTTTGGAGGTGCTGCGGCCGGTGCCGAGGGGGCGGTCGGCGAGCCAGACGGTCGCGGTGTATTCCTTGGCGTGGTCGGCGCCGCCAGACTGGACAGTCTCGTAGCGGAGGGCGCCGGTGCCGTGGAGGGGTTGCACGCGTTCTTGGAGGCGGCCTTTGGGGTTGGCGTCGTCGATCTTCAGGCTGGCGAGGCGTTCTTCCAGGCCGCCGTAGCTGCGGAGAATAAACGCTTCGGCGGCGGGTAGGCCGGCATCGAGGAAGATCGCGCCGATCACGGCTTCGTAGGCGTCGCCGGCGGCGGTGGGCGAGCCGCCGGTTTTGCGCTCGGCGGTGCAGAGGCGCAGGTGCGCGGGGAGATCGAGTTCGCGGGCGAGGCCGGCGAGGAAAACGCCATTGGTGAGGGCGACGCGCAGGCGGCTGAGTTCGCCTTCGCGCTCGTGCGGACGAAGGGCGAAGAGCGCGGCGGTGACGATGAACTGGATGACGGCATCGCCGAGGAATTCGAGCCTTTGGTAATGGTCGCCATCGTCGGGGTGTTCGTTGGCGTAGCCGGGATGGGTGAGGGCCTGAAGGAGCAACGTGGGATCGCGAAACATATGGCCGAGGCGGGCCTGAAGAGGTGCGAGGGAGGCGTTCATGAGCTGGCGCTGGCGTAGCGGCGGAGGCCTCGGTTGAAGACGGCGATGCCCAGGCCGAGCCAGAGGATGGTGACGGCGAGGAGCCAGAGGGCGTTGGCCGGCTCGAAGCCGTGGAGGAGGGCGCGGGCGGGGACGTTGCTCACGATGACGGCCGGAAGAATCCAGACGAATATAACGTTGGCCGTGCCGCGAAAAGTCTCACGCGGCAGGCGGGAAAACTCCATCAGCGTGAAGTAGCTGCCCTCGATGCCCTGGCTCGCGCCCAGCCAGAAAGTGAGGGACACGATCATGAGGAGCGCTCCGTAGTTGATGAGCACGCCGCAGAGGACGAGCAGGGCATAGAGCGCGAGATCGACGAAGGACGGGGCGAGGCCGAGTTCTCGGATGGCGTAGGCGACCACGGCCATCGCGACGAAGATGTTGGCGACGCCGTCGAGGTCGAGCTTGCGCGTGGAGATCATGAAGAGCGGGTTGCCGGGCTGGGCGAGGAAGAAGTCGAAGTGGCCGCTGCGGATGTTGCGGGCCATCTCGAAGAGGTTGCTCCAGAAAAACCCCATGATGAATCGCTGGACGAGCATGGAGGTGCCGACGAGGAGGAGCATCTGGTATTTGGTCCAGCCGGCGATGTCGTCGGTGTGGCGGTAGATGACGGCGACGAGTAGAAGGTTCACGGCCATCCAGCAGAACTCGACCAGCGCCCACATGAGGAAATCGAAGCGGAACATCATCGTGCGCACGATCGAGTAGCGGGCGCAGGCGAGCCAGATTTTGACGTAGGACAGGAGGTTCATGGCATCAGCCGCCGACGGCGGTGTGGCGGCGCAGGCCGCGGGTCCACAGAACATGGGCGAGGCCGAGCAGCGTGACGACCCAGAAGGCTTGAAGCGCGAGGCCGGAAAATGCGGAGAACATGTCGAGGCGACCGGTGAAAATCGCGGTGGGGAAATACATTTGGTAGTAATACGGCAGCCACTGCGAAAGGTGAAAAAACCACGGCGGCATCAGGTCGAGCGGGAACATCTGGCCGCCGAGCACCGTCTCGACGGCCAGCGACAGAATGATGAACGACTGGATTTCGAGAAACCAGAACGCCAGCAGGCCGAAGCAGTAGGCGATGGTGAACTGGATGAATGCGGCCATGGCCATCGCGGGTAGGCCGAGGGCGACCCGCCAGCCTTCGTGGGGGAACACGAGGTGGTCCTTTAAAAGAGGGAGCGCGACGACGATGGGCAGGAGGGCGAGCAGGCCGGAGACGGAGCGCGCGGCGACGAAGATGCTGAAACGGTAGCCGTAGTAGTTGATCGGTTTGAGGAGAAACTGATTGATGAGGCCGTTGCGGATTTCCTCGCTGATCTGGTAGTCCTCGTTGAACGCGCCGATGAAGAACTGCATCACGAGCAGCACGACGAAGTAGGTGAGCGTCTGGTCGAGATCGAAGCCGCCGATCTGAGTCTGCCCCTTATAGGCGGCGCCCCAGAGGATGAACACAAACGCGAGGTGGAAGAGGGAGAAGAGCGCGCGGATGGCGAAGTTCCACCGGTAAACGATGTTGCTCTGGAGCCCGAGGAGGAAGGCGTGCCGGTATTTGGCGAGGGCGGACATGGATCGGAGAGTCTGGTGCTGAGGGCTAAGAGGCTAGAGCCAGAAAGGGAATTGGGGTCTGTTGTCCTGCTCTAGCCTCTTAGTTCTGGGCTGGTTTTGGCTATTTCAGATCGAAACGCTTGATGACTTCTTTCGCGAGGTTCGTGTAGGCGGTGGCGCCGGGAGACAGCGGGTCGTAGGCGAAGATCGTCTTGCCAAAGCTCGGGGCTTCGCTGAGCCGCACCGTGCGGGGGATGACCGTGTCGAAGATTTTTTCGGGCAGGTGTTTCTTGACTTCATCAACGACTTGGCGGGAGAGGTTGGTGCGGATGTCGAACATCGTCATGACGACGCCGCCGAGTTCCAGGCCGCGGTTGATACCGGCGGACTTGATGCGTTCGACGTTGCGCAGGATCTGGCCGAGGCCTTCGAGAGCCATGTATTCGCATTGGAGGGCGATGAGCAGGTAGTCGGCGGCGGCGAGGCTGTTCATCGAGAGCATGCCCATGGACGGGGGGCAATCGATGATGATGGCGCGGTAGCCGCCCAAGGCTTTGATCGGTTCGAGGACGGCGCGGAGTTTAGAAAGGTAGTTTTCGGTCTGGGCGAGTTCGATTTCGGCGGCGGCTAGGTCTTCCTCCGAGGGGATGAGGGCCAGGTGATCGATGCCGGTGGGGACAACCATTTCCAAGGCGGTGCCTTCGCCGTGGAGCGGACCGTAGAGGCTGCGTCCGGCCTGTTTTTCAACGCCCACGGCGCTGGTGGCGTTCGCCTGCGGATCGAGGTCGATGAGCAGGGTATGGATCTTTTTGGCGGCGAGGGCGGCGGCCAGGTTGACGGCGGTGGTGGTTTTGCCGACGCCGCCCTTTTGATTGGCGATGGTGAAGACGAGAGAGGACATTTTGGGAATGACCAATGACCAATGACGAACGACCAATGGGCAAGTCCGGAAGACGGTGGGGAAGGGGCAAACAAAAACCGCCGGTCTGGAAGGGACCGGCGGCGTGCTTAAATTGGAGGCGCGAGCCGGAATCGAACCGGCGGTAGAGCTTTTGCAGAGCTCGGCCTTACCACTTGGCTATCGCGCCTAGAAGGGAGGCGCGGACGTTGCAGAAAAAAAATCGTGTCCGCAAGAACGTAAAATCACGCGGGCGTGCCCGGGCTTTTTGCAGCTGTGGAGTTGAACGGATCGCGGCTGTCGCCGATCGCATAGTCAGCCTGAATGGCAAAGTAGAAGGTGGAGCCTTCGCCGACGCGGCTTTCGACGGAGATGGCCCCGCCCATGCGCTCGCAGAGACGTTTGGCGATGATCAGGCCAAGGCCCGTGCCGCCACGCCGCCGCTTTGCTGAAGTATCCACTTGGCTGAACGGGCGGAAAAGCTGGTCGATTTTTTCGGCGGGGATGCCGATGCCGGTGTCGCGGACAGTGAAGTGCAGGCGCACGCCTCGGGTAACGCCGTTGGGGTGGGCGATGCCAGGACTGCATTCCACACTTACTTCGATGCCTCCGAATTCGGTGAACTTGATGGCGTTGCCGACAAGGTTGTTCAAAATCTGTCGGAGGCGCCCGTGGTCGCTATTGATGATTACGGGAACACCCTGGGCCACGCTGGTTTTGATGGACAGGCCGGCTTCACGCGCCCGAGGTCCGAAGAGGTGGAGCGTTTCATCGATGCAGTCGCGAAGGGAGAAGGGGGCGTGTTCGATTTCGAGTTTACCGGCTTCGATTTTGGAGAGGTCTAGGATGTCGCTGATGAGGGTTTCCAGCGAGCGGCCGCTGCTCGTGATCATGTCGGCAAAGGTGCGTTGCTCCGGAGTAAGGGGGGTGTCGTGCAGAAGCTTGGCGAAGCCGATGACGCCGTTGATCGGGGTGCGGATCTCGTGGCTGACGATCGCGAGGAATTCGCTCTTCGCGCGATCAGCGGATTCGGCGGCTTCCTTGGCGGAGAGGAGGGCGTGTTCGGCTTCCTTGCGGGTGGTGACGTCGTGACCGACGGCTTGGTATTCGATGATGGTGCCGCCGGAGTCTTTGATGGCGCGGTGGGTCCAGGCGTGGATGAAGCGTTTTTCCCCTGCATCATGCCACTCGTGTTCGAAGGTGGTGGCCTCCGGTAGCGGGCCGTCCTTGGGTGTAAGCAGGCCGGCCGTGCAGAGCGCGAAAGGCTGGCCGAGGAGTTCCTGGCGCTTGCGTCCGACGAAACGGGCGTAGGCGCCATTGACGAAGCTAAGCTGGCCGCTGGCGTTGTAGCGGCAGATGAGATCGACCTGGTCCTCGACTACGGCACGGTAGCTGGCCTCTAGTTTTTGGAGAGACTGGGCCATGCGCTCAATCTGGCGGGCAAGACCGATGACTTCATCATGCACTTCATCACTGTCGTTCAGAAGTGTGACGTTGCTGGAGGTCTTGTTCAGATCTCGCAGGCGCTGCATCAAAGTGCGGTCCCATACGTATCCCGCGAGAATCAGCAGTATGCATCCGATAAGCGAGAGACACAGGACGTAATACTGTGGGCTGATCCGGTCTTGCTCACTGGCCTGCGCCATCACTCCAACGACCGCAGCTAGCAACGCGAACACCAAGGCGAAGAGAAGTGCAGACTTTCTACTTTGCAGGGAACTCATGGTAGGATAGGTTGTTTGTTAAATTAGGGATACGGCAGAGTCCACGTTAAAACATGGGGGGATTACCCTATGATTGGCAGGGTGCTCGTTGAAGAGGGCTGCGGTTCGGTCATTGGGCGAAAAACGGGTTATGCTTTTTTTCGAGCGCAAGCGTAGTTAGCGGGCCGTGGCCGGGAGCAAGCACGGTGTCACGAGGAAGGGTGAAGATCTTATCGCAGTTGTTGCGTAATTGATCGGCGTAGTGGGTTGGGCTGCCTCCCATGGAGCAGGAAAAAACGGCGTCGCCTGCGATGGCCAGCGGCCAGCTCATGCCTGTGACAAAGTAGGTCGTCATGCCGGGTGAGTGACCCGGGGTAAGCAGGGTTTTGATGGCGATTTCCCCAAGGTGAAAGTGGGCGTTTTCCTTGAACGTTTTTGCGCCCGGGTGGTCGACCGGTTCCAATTCGCTGCTCCATACTTCGGCTTTGGTGGCGGCGGCGAGCGTGGGCAGGGCGGCGATGTGATCGTCGTGGGTGTGGGTTATGAAGATCGAACGCAGGGTGAGGTGTTCGGTGGCGATGATATCAAGCATCGCCGAGCAGTCGGTTCCGGTATCAAAGGCGGCAGCGAGACGGCTGCCGGAATCCCAGATGAGGTAGTTGTTTACGGTCAGGTCATCGTCAGGTGTGTTAAACATCGCGAAGCCGCGCGGGAAAACTGGCGCGACCGGGTAAAAGCGTTTGTGGGCGAGTTCTTCCAGCGCATCGGGGCTGAGCTTGAGGGCGCGCGCGATGCGGCGGATGACTTCGTCGAGCGGGCGTCCGGCTTTGATCTCGGCGAGATCCTGCGGCGATACGGCGGCCCGTTCTGCAAGATTCGTGTCGGACAATTTCAAGCCGCGCTGGGCCTTGTTAATCACGTCGGTAAAGTTATCTTCGAGGGGGATGCGAGCCATGTGATAGTGAGTAACAGGGACGGCATTCGAGCGCGCAAGTGCGAACGCTGCGGGGAGCGTCTGCCTTCAACGTGATTGTAATAAACTAATCATATGAAATTTGATTCAGAAAAATACCCTGTCCCTGTTCAGTCGGGTGCGTTTTGCTGATTTCTACATGAGCACTTCTGATTATCTTTCTTCATTATTTTCACTTGAGGGAAAAGTTGCCGTTGTGATTGGCGGCACGGGTGAACTGTGCGGAGCGATGGCCGAGGGTCTGGCCGGTGCTGGTGCCGAGGTTGTATTGGTGGGGCGCAATGCCGAGAAGGCGCAGGCCCGGCTCGATAAGATCGCTGCCGCGGGGGGCAAAGCCTACTTTGTGCCGGCCGAGGCGAGCGCGAAAGCAGAGCTTCAAAAGCTTTTGGATGCCGTCATCGGCCGATCTGGAAAAGTTGATATTGTGATCAACGGTGCGGGGGTGAATTCCGCCAAGCCGTTTATAGAGATCGATGAGGATGAGTATGATCGCATCATGGATATTAATGTTAAAAGCGTTTTTTGGGGCTGCCAAGTGTTCGGGAAGTATTTGGTCGAGCGCGGAGAAGGGGGGGCTATAATCAATTTGGGTTCGATGTCCGCCTTGGTGCCGCTTTCGCGGGTGTTTACGTATTCGGCGAGCAAGGCCGCCGTGCATAATCTGTCCAAGAATCTTGCGCGCGAATGGGCTCCGAAAAATGTGCGGGTCAATGTGCTCGTCCCTGGTTTCTTCCCGGCGGAGCAAAACCGTGCGGTGCTGACCCCTGACCGGGTCTCCTCCATCATGGGGCATACCCCGATGAAACGCTTTGGCGAGGCGCGGGAGTTGATCGGGGCGACCCTGCTGCTGGCCGGGGCGGGCGGTAGTTTTATTACCGGGGCGGAAATCGTTGTGGACGGTGGTTATCATGCCATGACGATTTGATATTGGGTCTGCTAGGGCTGTATCATTGGATAATATAAGCTTGATAAAACATATCATGGTCTAAAGGTAGGCGTTGATATGTCATTCACAGAACAAATTGCAGAACTTGAAAAAGCCAAAGCCAAGATCATCCAAGCCGAAGCCAAGCTTGCCGCCGACCGTGTTTCGGCGCTTGCAAAACTTCCGCGTGACTATGGTTACATCAGTCTGAACGACTTCATCAAAGCGCTCAAGGCCGCCGCTGGCAAAGCGGGCAAGACTAAAGGCAAGAATAGCGCCAAGGCCGCGAAAGCTCCGAAGGCCGGCAAGCGCACCCGTGCCAAGATCACCCCAGAAATCAAGCAGCAGGTGATCGCCGCCGTTCAGTCCGGCACTCTCGGTGCCAAGATTGCCAAGGATTTTGGCATCTCCCTGCCCACCGTGCAAAATATCAAGAAGGAAGCTGGCCTCGTGAAGGCCCGCTCCGCTGCTTCGCCCGTTGCTTCCTCCGCTTCGTAAAAGACCTTTCCATCGAAGTTTCCAAAGCCTGCGTGGTTTGCCCCGCAGGCTTTTTTGTTTTGTCGCTTGGCGTGCGGGGCAGGGAGTGATGATGTAGCTATTCGCATGTGCGCTCACTTTATACAGGCTAATACCAATGGCCGTCTTCATTCAGCGAAGGAACCGTCCATCGCCCCGCTCAATCGCGGGTTTCTCTATGGAGACGCCATCTATGAGGTCTGGCGCACTTATCATGGAGTCATTTTTAGCTGGGATGAACACTGGGCGCGCTTGGAGCGTTCGGCGGCGGCGTTGTATATGACGTTGCCATGGCCGCAGGCTACGATGCTGGATGAAATCAAGAAAACCACGGCGGCTTATCGCAAGGCGGTGGGAAACGAGGGAGATTTGTATATCCGCCTGCAAGTGACGCGGGGTGGCGGGGCCATCGGATTGGATATAGCGCTCGCGGACCATCCTGATTTCGTGCTTCTCGTGCAACCGTGTCCCGCGCTATCGTCCGCGCAGGAGAAAAACGGGATCATGTTGTCGTTGGCGCGGACGTTGCATCGGAATCATCCGGCGACGCTCAACCCGGCGTGGAAAACGGGGAATTACCTCAACAACCTGCTTTGTTTGCGCGAGGCGCGTTCGCGCGGGGCAGATGAAGTGGTGATCACCAATCTAGCTGGAGAAATCACCGAGGCGGCGGTAAGCAACATCGGTTTCGTGCGCGATGGTGTGATGATATTGACGCCGTTGGATGCGGGAATTCTGGCCGGGATCACGCGGCGTATACTCATTGATCACGTGGCGCCTTCCGCTGGTGTGACGGTCGTTGAGCAAACCATCCGCCCCGAGGACATCGGCGGGATGCAGGAATGTTTTCTGACGGCGACGACCAAGGATCTCGTGCCGGTGCGTGCGATTGACTCGATTGTGTTTCGGACGGGTGACGAAACGGTGACGATGCGCGTGAAGCGGGCGTTTGCCGAGCATGCGCTGGCCTACGCCAAGGCGCGTCCGCTACAAGCTGCGTGAGTATTTAATACCGGCGCATGGCCGGATCGAAGGCCAGCGCCCAGGCATCGATGCCGCCGGCAACGTTGGTCACGGCGGTGAAACCGTTGGCGCGCAGATACTGCGTCACGAGCAGGCTGCGACTGCCGTGATGGCAGTGGATGAGCAGGTGTTTATCCTTGGGTAAGGTGCTGATGTGCCCGGGAATCTGGCGCATGGGAATGGGCTCGGCCCCGGGGATGCGGCAGATTTCGAACTCGTCGGGTTCGCGCACGTCGACGAGCAGCACCTGGTCCGGCTCGGTGTCGAGGAGGTGTTTGGATTCCGCGACGGAGAGCTCGAGTGGGTAGTTTTCGGCCATGATGAGTGTTTATGTAAAGGACGCCGATGCCGCGCGTCCGCAAATGGAAATTGCGCTGATCGCGCGGGCCGACCCAAATCAGATGCATGTCGCATCGTTTTATCGTCATCATCGCCGGTGGTAAAGGAGAGCGTTTCTGGCCGCAGAGCCGTGCCGCCAAGCCCAAGCACCTTTTGCCAGTTGTCGGTTCGAAGCCGCTGCTCACCCAGACGATTGAGCGCGTGAAGCCTCTGGTGCCCGCGAAGAACATCTTTGTCATCACCAGCTCGGTTCAGGAGAAGGCGGTGCGTGCCGTGTGCAAGGGAATCCCGGCGGCCAATGTCATCGCCGAGCCGATGGGACGCGACACTGCGGCCGCCGTGGGGCTGGCCGCTGCGCTGGTGTCGTCGCGCGATCCTCAGGGGGTGTTCGCCGTGCTGCCAGCCGATCATGTGATCCATGATAACAAAGCCTACGCAGGTGATCTTGGGGCGGCGTTTGCCGCGGCGGAAGCGGCGCCGGTGATGGTGACCATCGGCATCCCACCGACCGAAGCGGCCACGGGATTCGGTTACATTCAACGTGGAGAAAAATGGAAGAGCTTCAACCGTCGCCAGGTTTCCCGCGTGAAGCGGTTCGTCGAAAAACCGAAGCTGGAGGTCGCCAAGGGATATCTGGCCTCGGGTGATTATCTTTGGAACGCGGGCATGTTTGTATGGAGCGTTTCCGTGGTGGAGATGGCTCTCGCGCAACACGCGCCTGGTCTCGATGTCGGCCTGAAGACGATCCGTGCAGCACTCGCAAAAAAGCGTCTGCTCGCGGGAGTGTTGAAGAAGGTCTACCCCAAGCTTGAAAAAATTTCTGTGGACTACGCCTTGCTGGAAAAAGCGACCAATGTCGTGGTGCTGCCGGCCTCCTTCGACTGGGACGATGTCGGTGCGTGGCCGGCTGTCTGCAAGCACTTCACGCCTGATGCGACAGGCAACGTGGCGCGTGGACTCGCGATCATCGAGCAGGGCGGCGGCAACTTGGTGTTTTCCGAGGGTGGCCATCTGGTGACGGTGCTGGGGCTTGACGATCTCATCGTGGTGCACACGGCCGACGCGACTCTGATCTGCCCGAAGTCCAGAGCGCAGGACATCAAAGCGCTCATCAAACGCGTCGAGGCGCTCCCGCGCGGTGCGAAGTGGCTCTGAGTGAACGCATGCGTTTTCTCGGCATAGACTACGGCACGCGGCGCATCGGCCTTGCCCATGGCGATGAGCTTGGCCTGGCCACACCGCTTCCGGCGCTTACCGATGCGGACACGAAGAAGCGCCGCGAGGGACTGGCCGCCGTCGTGAAGCAGCGGCGCATAGACGAAATCGTGCTTGGGTATCCGTATAACATGGACGGCAGCGCGGGCTTTAAGGCGAAGGAGGTTGATGCGTTTGCGGAAAGTCTGCGCACGGAATTCGGTCTGCCGGTGCATCTGGTTGACGAGCGGCTCACATCCCACATGGCCGAGGCGGGGATGACGCAGATGGAGCTGCGGGAAATCCGCGCGCAGGGCATCATCGATTCACGGGCGGCGGCGATCGTTTTGCAGGATTATTTGGATCAACGTTTCCCGCCGCCATTGCCGGAATCCTGAAAAGGCATTTTTTATATGGAAATCAGGAAATCAGGAACGGATTCGGGCATGACTAAGGTTGTTTTAGGGTCCGTTCCTGATTTCCTACTTTCCAGATTTATTCCGTGATAAATTCCGATTCAAAAATCCAGCGTTGGAAATGCGTCGTCGCCTATGACGGGACGCAGTTTTCCGGGTGGCAGTCGCAGCCTGATAATAACGCGGTGCAGGACTTTCTGGAGCGGCGTCTGGCGGAAATCTTCAAGGGTGCGATCAATATCCAAGGCAGTGGCCGCACCGACTCGGGCGTTCATGCGCGCGGGCAGGTGTTCCATTTCGACGCCCACTGGCCTCACGATTCGGCGAAGCTACTGGCCGCGCTGCGCATCGGGCTGCCGCCGACGATCCAGGTGCAGTCGGCGCGGCGGGTGCCGAAGACGTTTCACGCGAGGTTCTCTGCCAAGGGGAAAATCTACCACTACCACATCCATGACCGCGGGTATGCTGATCCGTTCGACCAGCCTTATCGCTGGTCGCTGCCGCAGACGCTGGACGTCGCGGCGATGCGTGCGGCGGCGGCACGGCTCGTCGGGAAAAACGATTTTCGCGCCTACAGCGCCGCAGGCAGCGTGGAGAAAGAGGACACGATCCGCACGCTTCGTGAGCTCAGCGTTAACGTGCGCGGCCATCATCTGCGCATTGTTGCGGAGGGTGACGGCTTTCTTTATAAAATGGTGCGAAGTCTGGTGGGGGCGCTGGTCGATGTGGGGCTCGGGCGACTGAAGCCCGAGGATATGACGACCATCTTGGAAACCAAGACGCGCACTCACCGCGTGGTGACAGCGCCGCCGCAAGGGTTGTTTTTGATGAAAGTTTTCTACTGATGAACCACTCGCTACGTCAGCTCGCGAAGGGTCTGGCCGACGTGGTTTTCCCTCCGGTGTGCGTGCAGTGCGGAGAGGTGGTGGAGGGCGGGGCATTGCATCATGTGTGCGTGCGTTGCGAAGCGATGATCCACCGGGTCGAGCCGCCCAACTGCACGACCTGCGGGAGTCCGTTTTTTGGCGAGGTCGAGGGCGAGCGGCTGTGCCCGCATTGCGACGGGATGCGCCCGGACTACGCGGAAGGTCGGACGGCGACGCTGTTCAAGGGAGCCGCGCGTGCGCTCATCCATGAGCTGAAATACCATCATGGGTTGCACGTGCTGGCCGACATCGAGGCCATCGTGCGCGCGTCGCCGCATATCGTGGGATTTGTGCGCGACGCGATCATCGTTCCGGTGCCGCTGCATCCGCGCAAGGAACGCGAACGCGGCTACAACCAGACGGCGCTGCTGGCCGAAGCTTTCGCCCGCGCGGCCGGTGGAGACACGCGCGTCGAGTCGTTGTTGAGGAGAGTGATAGACACGCCCTCGCAGACGGCGTTTGACCGTCGCGCGCGTCGGGAGAACCTTAAAAATGCCTTTGCACTCCGTTCGGGGACGACCTTAACTCCAACCTTACCTTACATCCTTATCGATGACGTTTTCACCACTGGCTCCACTCTCAATTCCTGCGCAGGCGTCTTCCGCCGTGCGGGGGCTTTGAACGTGCGAGTCGTCACGTTTGGTCACGGATAACCCCCAGTCATGTCGATTTTTAGCAAACCGAAGTATTCCACGGTCGTAGTCAAAAAGAAGGATATCCCCAAGGGGATGTGGACCAAGTGCCCCCTCTCAGGGGAGATAGTCTTCAACAAAGAGTTGGAGGACAACCAGATGGTTGTTCCAAAATCCGGCTATCATTTCCCGATCGGTGCCCGTCAACGTATCGCTGCGCTGTTCGACGAAGACACGTTCAAGGAACTCGATGGCACGATCCGCTCGGCCGATCCACTGAAGTTCGTTGATTCGCAGAAGTATCCCGACCGCATCAAAAAATATGAAAAGGAAAGCGGTCTCAACGAGGCCGTCGTGTGCGGCACCGGCGACATCCACGGCATCGAGGTTTCGGTGGCGGTGATGGATTTCCGCTTTTGCGGTGGTGCGATGGGTTCCGCGGCGGGCGAGAAGATCACCCGAGCCATCGAAATCGCACTTAAGAAGAAGATTCCCTGTCTCATTTTCAGCGCTTCAGGCGGGGCGCGGATGCAGGAAGGCATTTTCTCGCTCATGCAGATGGCCAAGACCAGCGCCGCACTGGGGCGGCTGGCGGAAGCGAAATTGCCTTACATATCCATACTAACCCATCCGACTATGGGCGGCGTCACGGCCAGCTTTGCGGTGCTGGGCGACATCAACATCGCCGAGCCGGGCGCGCTGATCGGTTTTGCCGGGGCGCGCGTCATCAAGGACACGGTGAAGCAGACGCTGCCCCCGGGGTTTCAAACGGCGGAGTTTTTGCAGGCGCACGGGTTGATCGACCAGATCGTGGGCCGCTTGGAGTTGCGTGATCGCCTGCGCGACATCCTGCTCGCGCTGCACGTCAAGAAACTGCCCGCGGTGAAGAAGTGAGGGTAAACGTTTTGTAGGAGCCCATTTATGGGCGATGTTGGATAATCGAATTCCCTGAAGTTGTCTTACGCCGTTCATCGCCCGTAAACGGGCTCCTACATTCCGATCCAATGCCTTCCGACTACGCCACGACTCAGGAGACTCTCTTTTCGCTGAAGGCGAAGGGGGTGAAGTTTGGCATTGATCGGATGCGGCTGCTGGTCGCGGCGCTGGGGCATCCGGAGCGGGCATTGCCTGTGATCCATCTCGCGGGGACCAATGGCAAGGGGTCCGTCGCAGCGATGTTGGAGGCGATTTTTTCGGCGGCGGGGTGGCGCACGGGTCTCTACACTTCACCGCATCTCGTGAAACTGGGCGAGCGCGTGCAGGTGGGGCGGGAGATTTTAACGGAGGCGGAGATCGTCGCCTATACGAAGGAACTCGGGCCGGAGGCGGAGAAAATCGGGCTTGGCTGCGCGGATGATCACCCGAGTTTTTTTGAGTTTATGACGGCGATGGCGTTTTTGCAGTTTGCGAGGAAAGGCTGTGACATCGCGTTCATCGAAACGGGGTTGGGAGGGCGGCTCGACGCGACAAATGTCGTCATGCCGGAGGTCGCAGTGATCACGTCCATCGGACTCGATCATTGCGAGATGCTGGGCAACACGATCGCGGAGATCGCGGCGGAGAAGGCGGGCATCCTCAAGGACGGACGGCCGGTGGTGATGGGGCGCGTGCCGGCCGGGGCCGAGGCGGTCATACGGCGGGTGGCGGCGGAGCGCGGGGCGGCGGTGCATTCGGTGCGCGAGATTTTTGGCGAAGAGTTGGCGGGGTATCCGACGACGGCGTTCGAGGGGGATTATCAACGCTGGAATGCGGCGACGGCGGTGCTGGTGGCGCGTTGCATGGGCGAGAGGTGGAAACTGACGCCTGAGGTTGTGGCGCGCGGGTTGCACGCGGCGCGCTGGCCGGGTCGCTGGCAGCGGACGATGATTGGGGGGCGTGCGCTTATTCTGGATGCGTCGCACAATCCCGAGGGTGCGGGCGTGCTGGCGCAGCAGTTGCGGGCGCTGGTGGCGGAGACGGGGCGCAAGCCGGTCGTCGTGACGGGCGTGCTGGGCGCGGCGCGGGCCAGGCCGTTGTTGGAGACGATCAGCCGATATGCGTCGGAAATTCATCTCGTGATGCCGCAGCAGTCACGGGCGTCGTCGTTTGAGGAGTTGGAGGCGTTGGTGCCACCTAGTTTCGGCGGCGTGGTGAAACGCGCGACTGTGGCAGAGGTGTTTCCCGATGCGCAGACCTGCGCGGTGGGCGGAGCGGCGGACACGGTGGTAATCACCGGTTCGATCTATCTGCTGGGCGAGGTGATGGCGCGGATCGAGCCGGGCCGAGGAGCGATCGAGAGCCGGTTACAGGATTTCTGATCAGGTTTTTAATCTGGAAAGCTGGAAATCAGGAATCGGTATTCCCCGAAACTCCGCACCCGGAGATCGTTCCCGCTTTCCAGATTAAACCTCAGACCAGCTTGATCAGGTCGGATGTCGCGGGGACGTCTTTGATGATCTGGGATGGGTCGGGGCCGACTCCGAGGTAGCGGAGGTTGGGGAGCTTTTCGGGGACTGGCAATGGCTCGCCGTGGTAGGCGACGTCGAGGAGGGATTTCACCATCGCGGCGACGTAGCGTTGGGCATTCTTTGGGAGAGCGTCGAAGGTGCGCACTTGCGAAACGTCCTCGGTCCAGCCGGGGTGCTTCGTGTAAACGGGGCGAAGCTGTTTGCGGATGGCGTCGTTGCGGGGGACGTGGTGGTAGCGTTTGCCTGAGGCGTCTTCGTAGGCGGTGGCGATGAGGAGGTCGGAGTTCCACTCGCCGCGGTGGGTGAGGGCGTCGAGCTTGTTGATCATCACGTCTTGGAAGCCGCCGTAGCGGAGGGCGTCGCCTTTTTCCACGGCGTCATACCAGCCGACCATGCGCTGGCGGCCGGTGCTGGTGCCGAATTCGAGGCGCTTGAGGAGCACGGAGAGCGGGTGGGAGTCGTCCATCTGCGTGAGGAAGACGTGGGTGCCGACCTTGGTGTCGTAGGCTTTGGCGACGCCGAAGGTGTGGATGGCCTGCACGGGGATGCCGGCGCTCTCGAAGAACTCGGGCGTGAAGGTGTGCGAGGCGGTGACGTTGGGCGAGTAGCCGTGGCGTTTGTCGAGCCAGTAGGCCTGGCCGAATTCACCGATGATGGTGTGGCCGGCGAGGACTTCGCGGAGGATGAGTTCGCGGACTTCGCCGATGTTTTTGGCGAGGCGCTGGCCGGCCTGCCAGTAGGTCGCGGTGAGTTTTTCGAGGTTGAGCGCGAAGGGCTCGGTGCCGCGGAAGGGAGTGAAATCGAATTCGTCCTTGGTGAACACGCCGAGTTCGATGGCTTCGGTGTTGGCGCGGAGTTCGGCGGCGGAGAGTTTGTCGAAGAAGCCGGAAAACGTTTCAGGGGAAACACGGCAGACGTGCTGGATGGTGCGGAGGGCGCGGTCGGCGCGCTGGGCGAGTTTGCGCGCGAAGAAATTCGGGCCGCCGAGGAAGTCGGCGTAGGTGATCTGCCACTGGCCAACCTCGTCGGCGTAGGCGGGGGTGATGCCGCGGCCGGTGGAGCCGCGGGGCTCCTCGGCGAGGACTTTTTCGCGGTAGTCTTCCCAGGCGAGGTCGAGCAGGCGGTGGGTGAAATCGGAGACCATCGTGCGCTCGTCGATGAGGAGGCGTGCGAGGACGTTGTAGCCTTTTTTCTCCAGGGGCTGGGCTTCCCACCAGACCTTGCGCGGGTCGGCGACGACACCGGCGCCGATGGCGAGGTGGGCGAGTTCCTTTTCTACCACGCCGGAGGGGAGGAGGTTGAGTTTGATGCCGGCGGCGGTGTGGCCGGAGTTGGCGCCGCCGTTGACCTTGAGAACGGTCGTGACGGGGGAGGCGGTGCCGCGCAGCTCGTGAACGACTTCGGGGATCAGGCGGCCTTTGCCTTCATCACCGAGGGAGATGCCGACATCGGCGATGAGCTGGCTGGAAAAGGGGAGGAGGGACATGGCGAACCGCTAAATGAAAAGCCTTTGGCGGTCAGGTTCAACGCCCAACTTTTAACGCCGAGGTTTGCGGGTGGTTTAGGTGGAGGGCGGTGTTTTCCGAAGGGATGCCAGCAGGCGATCCAAGAAGGCGCGGTCTTGGGTGTCCTTGTCCCGGTAAGTCTGCTTCATGCGGAGCATGGCTTGAGGACTCGCAAACGGAATGCGTATGCGGTCCACTTCGTGCCAGACAAGATCACGGGAAACGTCATCGAAGTTCAGGCCGCACGCCTCGGTCATGATGTCGATGGTGATGTCGTCAAATACGCGGACGACGACCCATTGTGCGATATCCTCGTCGCCAAGTTCCCTGATCGCTTTGTTGGGCAGGAATTCGAGGGCTTTTTTGATGCACGCCTGATTGGGGAGGTCTTTGGCGATTAGTAAATCGACATCATTGGTGCCTCGTGTGCAGCCATGAAAATTCATGGCCCAGCCGCCGACCACAACATAGCGCACGCCTTGGGCGTTGAGCGCGGTTGCAATGGCGATCAGGTCTTCCTCTTCAGGGATGCGGCTATTTGTTTCTCCAGTTTCCATGCGTCCGCGTCTTCATGATTACGAAAAAGGTAAACTCCCGGGCGTATAGAAGCCGAGGGAGCGAAAAGCGCTGATCGACGTTGATTACGCGCTGCCGCCTGCCACGGAGTAACCTCCGGCGGCTTCCCGAGGATCAGCATGTTGCCTTCGACGCGTCTCATGGTGATCAGGATGGAGGGATGAGGAGGAAAGGCGAGGTTTCGCTCAGCCCTTCGTCTGGGTCTTGATTTCGACGACGTCGTGCGGGGCGGCTTCTTTTTGGCCGGCGGGGGAGACACGGATGTAGCGGGCCTTTTCGCGTAGGGAGGGGAGGTCTTTCGCGCCGAGGTAACCCATGCCGCTTTGGACGCCGCCGACCAGGGTGGCGAGGACATCGTCGGCGGAACCGGAGACTTCCTTCAGCGCCTCGATGCCTTCGGCGGTGAGCTTGCGGGTGGTGTCGGTCTTGTCGTGGCCGTAGCGGGCGGCGCTGCCGGCTTTCATCGCGGTGAGCGAACCCATGCCGCGATATTGTTTATAGAGTTTGCCGTTGATCTCCATGATTTCGCCGGGAGCTTCGCGGCAACCGGCGAGCAGGCCGCCGAGGATGACGGCGTCGGCGATGGTGAGGGCTTTGACGATGTCGCCCGACTTGGTGATGCCGCCGTCGGCGATGATTTTGACGCCGCGGGCCTTGGCGCCTTGGGCGGCGACGTAAAGCGCGGTGAGCTGGGGGATGCCGACGCCGGCGACGATGCGCGTGGTGCAGATGGAGCCGGGGCCTTGGCCGACTTTGATGGCACTGGCGCCGCATTGGGCGAGGTAATCGACGCCGGAGGCGCTGGTGACGTTGCCCGCGATGAGCGTGAGGTGAGGGAAGGCGTCGCGGACGAGTTTGACGATGTCGCCGACACCGGCGGTGTGGCCGTGGGCGGTGGAGACGGCGACGGCGTCAATATGCTCGTCAACGAGCTGGCCGACGTGGGTGATGATCTTGTCGCGATCAAGGGAGCCGTCGGGTTTGCGCACGGGTGCGATGGCTGCGCCGACGACGAGGCGGAACTCGGCGTCGCGGGAGGGTTTGCGGCCGGACTTGGACTCGGTGAGGATGCGGTCGATATCGGAGAAGGTGGCGAGGCCGCGGAGGTGGTCGTGGTCGTCCACGACGAGCATCTTGTGGATGCCGACGTTTTCGGCGAAGAAGGTGTCGGCGGCCTTGATCGGGTCGGACTTGAGGGCGCGTTCGTGCAGCGTGCGGATGGTGCTGCGGGGCGTCATGGCCTCGGCGACGGTTTTCGTTTTGTAACGTTCGCGCACGGTGCTGCCGGGGAGGAGGCCGACGAGGCGGCCCTGATGGTCGACGACGGGGAAGGTGCGGAAATCGTAGCGCTTGGCCTCGATGAGGGCGAGAACGTCGCCGACATGCTGCTCGGGCGTGACGGTGATCGGGTCCTGAATGAGGCCGTGGATGTGGCGTTTGACGCGGGCTACTTCCTTCACCTGATCCTTGGCCGGCATGTTGTAATGGATGAGACCGAGGCCGCCATTGAGTGCCATGGTGATGGCCATGCGAGCTTCGGTGACTGTGTCCATGTCCGACGAAATGATCGGGATGGAAAGCTTGAGTGCTTCGGACAGCGCGGTGGACGTGTCGGCGTCCTTGGGGAGAATCTCGGAGTAGAGCGTGGCGAGTGACACGTCGTCGAACGTGAGCGCCACCGGGAGATTGGCGCGGAAGAAGGCGTCGGCCGTCTGATAAAATTCGGCGTCGGACGCCTCAGCGGAAATCGTGGCAACCTTGGTCATGGATTGCCATGAACGTAGTAGGGCCAAGCGAGAAAAGGGCAAATGGATTTTCGTTTTTCCATTGGCGGGGCGGGGCGAGTTGCGTGTGATGCAGGGAATGGCCCTTCGTCTTCTCCACCGCCGCTACACCCTGCCGTTTCGGGCGCCGGTGCGGACGGCGCACGGGATGTGGGCGGAGCGCGCGGGGGTGATCGTGCGGCTGGAGGATGAAGGCGGGCGGGTGGGCTACGGGGAGGCTGCGCCGATTCCGTGGTTCGGCACCGAAACGATCGAGGAGGCTGAGGCTGCGTTGAACGTGCTTGGCGAATGGGTGACGCCGGAGCAGCTCGCGGCGGTGCCGGCGGAGTTGAGGTGTCTGCGGTTTGCGCTGGCGGGGGCGTTGGCTGAGTTCGGAGAAGATGAGCGGCGGATCGCGGACAACGCGCCCTACCTGCCGGTCGCGGCGTTGCTCGCGGCGGGGCGTGGGGCGTTGACGCAGATCGCGTCGAAGGTTGAGTTGGGTTTTCGCACGTTTAAATGGAAGGTGGGCGTTGGCGATATCGGGGATGAACTGGCGTTGCTCGATGACGTGATCGGTGAGCTGCCTTCGGGATCAAAATTGCGGCTCGATGCCAACGGAGCCTGGGACCGCCGCCAGGCAGAACGCTGGTTGGAACGCGCGGCAGAGAGGCCGATTGAGTTCGTCGAGCAGCCTATCGCACCTGATGCGCGCGCAGCCGATGATGTGCTGCGCGGCCTGGCGGGAGATTTCCCCACGCCGATCGCTTTAGATGAATCGCTGGTGGGCGCGCACGATGTGGAGCGGTGGCTGGCGGCGGCCTGGCCGGGGATTTTTGTGATCAAGCCTGCGTTGCTGGGTGATCCGGTGCCGGTGCTGGCGCGACTCGCGGAGGCGAAGGCCGATGTGGTGTTTTCCTCGGCGTTGGAAACGGCGGTCGGGGCGAAGGCCGCGTTGGAGCTGGCGTTTGCATGGCGGGGGAAGCTTCGTGCACTCGGCTTCGGCGTGTGGCCATTATTTAATATGAGCGTTTTCGATGGACCGTTCGGGGCTCCTTTCATTCGATCTGAGGATGTCGAACGACTTAATCCCGAAGCTGCATGGACCGCGCTGAGCTAGCCCGCCTGCTGGGCGCACCTTCCGCATGGGCCGAACCTCGCGATGTGGTCGTGGAGGAAGGTGATCCGGTGAAGTTCATCGAGGCGTTCACCGCAGCGGTGGCGGCGGGCGGCACGGTGTTTATCGCCGATCCGTCATGGGGGCAAAACGAGCGGGCGCAGTTCAATGCATTGGTCGCATCGACGGCGTCTGCCGTGCAACGCTCATCCGCAGTCGGCTGGCTTTGCATACCTACAGGCGGTTCGTCGGGCGTGGTCAAGCTGGCGCGCCATGACCAGGCGACGATCTCGGCCGCGGTCAAAGGATTTTGCGCGCACTTCGGCGTGCAGCGGGTCAACGCCGTGGGCCTGCTGCCGCTTAATCATGTTAGCGGCATGATGTCCTGGATGCGAGCTGTGCTGACCGGCGGCGAGTATCGTCCGTGGAACTGGCGGGCGCTGGCGACCGGCGACCGTCCAGTGCTGCCGACGGACTCCGGCGACTGGTTTCTTTCACTCGTGCCGACGCAACTCCAGCGGCTGCTGGGCGATCCCGCGGCGGTCGAGTGGCTGCGTGGTTTCCGCGCCGTGTTCGTTGGCGGCGGGCCGTCGTGGCCGGAGCTGGTCGCGGCGGGCGCGCAGGCGCGGCTCCCGCTGGCGTTCACCTATGGCATGACGGAGACGGCCGCGATGGTCGCGGCGCTGCGGCCGGATGAGTTTCTGGCCGGCGGGCGCGGATGCGGCGCGCCCCTGCCGCATGCGCGGATTACGCTGGATGCCGAGGCCCGTGTGACGGTCGACGGTGAGGCTTTGTTTCGCGGATACTGGCCGGCGCTCTGCGATGCCGGGCCGTGGACCACCGGTGACTTGGGTTGTTTCGACGGAAGCGGGAGCCTGCATCTGCTTGGCCGGACTGACGCGCTTATCATCACGGGAGGCAAGAAGGCCGATCCGGTCGAGATCGAGGCGGCGCTGCGGTCCACGGGGGAGTTTTCCGATGTGGCGGTGATCGGGCTTCCGGATCGGGATTGGGGCGAGGCCGTGGTGGCGTTTTATCTGGCGACGGGACGGGATCCGGATTTCGGACGTGTTGACAGGCAGATCAGGGACCGGCTGGCGCCTTACAAACATCCCAAGCGCTATGTCCCCGTGGCGGTCTGGCCGCGCAACGCGCAGGGCAAGGTCAACCGGTTGGAGTTGCGCCGGCAGATTTCAGCCTGAGTGAACCCACACGGCGAGATTGGAGGGAAGAGGTAGGCGTTCGCGTGTTTGCGAGGAGATGCAGACGTGCTCGGTGCGCACGACAGCGGCGCGTTTTTCGGCGGTGCCCTGCTTCCAGATCACGTAATCGACGGCGTAGCTGTTTTCGGAAAGCGCCTTCGGGGTGACTTCGACGCGAACCTTGTCGCCGCAGGCGAGCGGGCGCAGGTAGCTGGCTTCGCTCTTGGCCACGGGGACGACCACGCTGTGGTCGGCGAAAAATGTCCCCAGCGGAATCCCGGCCGCCGCCAGCGCTTCCTCGTAGGCCTCGTGGCAGATCGAGAGGTAGTTCGCGAAAAACACGACTGCGGCGGCGTCCGTGTCAGGGAAGTGGATCATGCGGGTGTAGGAGAACGGCATGGTTGGATTTTCGGTTTGGGATTTTGGATTTACGATTTCAAATTGGCGCCATGACGAAAAATGAGATCGCCGATGTGCTGGCCGAAATCGGCACTCTGCTCGAGTTGAAGGGTGAGAATCCGTTCAAGACCCGCGCCTATCAGGCAGGTGCCCGCGCGCTTGAGGCGATCGAGGACGATGAACTCGCGACGCTCATCCGCGATGAGCGGTTGAAGTCGGTCAAGGGCATCGGCGACGCGCTCGCGCAAAAAATCGGCGAGCTGCACGCGACGGGGAAGCTGGAGTTTTTTGAGAAGCTGAAAGCCTCCATCGAACCGGGCCTGATCGAGATGCTGGAAGTGCCCGGTCTCGGCCCTAAGAAAATCCGCGCACTCAACGAAAAACTGGGTCTCGTTTCGCTCGTGGAGTTGTCCGCCGCCTGCGCCGACGGGCGTGTGGCCGCGCTCGACGGGTTTGGAGATAAATCGCAGCAGAAAATTCTCGAGGGCATCCGCAACCGCGAGTCCTACGGCCGTCGCCACCTGTGGTGGGATGCGCATGAAATTGCCGTGCCCATCGTGGCCGGACTGCGGGCATTGCCGCAGGTGACGCGGGCCGAGGCGGCGGGCAGTCTTCGGCGCGGGCTGGAGACGGTGGGAGACCTGGATTTTATCGTGGCGGCCACGGAGGTTGCGCCGGTGGTCGAATGGTTTGTCACGCAGTCGGGCGTGAAGGAAGTCACCGCGCGAGGCGAGACCAAGGCCAGCGTGCGTTTTGAGAGCGGCCTGCAGGCCGACCTGCGACTGGTGCCGACGGATCAGTTTGCCTTCGCGCTGCACCATTTCACGGGCTCGAAAGACCACAACGTCCAGATGCGCCAGCGCGCGCTCGCCCACGGGTTGTCGTTGAGCGAGTGGGGGCTGGTGCCGGCGGAAGGCGAGGGCACGGCGAAGGAGAAGGCCGGCGGCGGCGCGCATGGCGTGCATGCCGGGGACGAAACTGCGCTTTTCGCGGCGCTCGGGCTCGCCTTTATTCCGCCCGAGTTGCGCGAGGGGCTGGGCGAGATCGAGGCGGCGGAGGCAGGCGAACTGCCGCGCCTGATCGAGACGGGCGACCTTCGCGGCGCGTTTCACAACCACACGACCGCGTCGGACGGGCGCAACACGCTCGCCGAGATGACCGCCGCCGCCGAGGCGCTTGGCTGGGCATATCTCGGCATCGCCGACCACTCCAAATCAAGCGTGCAGGCCAAGGGGCTGAGCGAGCAACGCCTCGCCGCGCAGGTCGCCGAAATCCGCGCGTTCAACGCCTCCGGGCGTTTCAAAACCCATCTCTTTGCCGGCACCGAGTGCGACATCCTGCCTGATGGACGACTCGACTACGACGACGGCGTGCTGGCGTCGCTCGACTATGTAGTGGCCTCCGTCCACAGCGCGTTTACGCAGTTGGCCGATGACATGACGGCGCGCATCATTCGCGCCATAGAACACCCGCGCACTACGATGCTCGGCCACATTACCGGCCGACTTCTCCTACGCCGTGAAGGCTATGCGGTCAACATCACGAAGGTCATCGACGCCGCCATCGCGAATCGCGTCATCATCGAGCTCAACGCCAGCCCATGGAGACTGGACCTCGATTGGCGGCACTGGCGCAAGGCGGCCGCACGCGGACTGGTTTGCGCCATCAACCCCGACGCCCACGAAACCGCCGGGCTTTCCCACGTCCAAGCTGGCGTCAATGCCGCCCGCAAGGGCTGGCTCACCCGTGAAAATGTGCTCAACACCCGATCGCTCGACGGGGTGCGCCGGTGGCTGGGAGAACGACGGTAGTTGTCCGCGACCGCCTTGAA
The DNA here is from genome assembly GCA_025352985.1 of Verrucomicrobiota bacterium. Taxonomy (GTDB): domain Bacteria; phylum Verrucomicrobiota; class Verrucomicrobiia; order Opitutales; family Opitutaceae; genus Rariglobus. Next base: position 10,659 of record JANXRL010000153.1, on the reverse strand, counting down.
TTGGCCGTCTCGAACGAGCCGTGTCCCTCAGTTCATTTTTAATTGAACTTAATGAAACGCCTGTCATTCCATCTAGGCTGTGTCGCGCGTTTCCACCCTAGCCAGCCGTTCGGTTGTCGCTCCCAAAGCATCGTCTTTGGACGGTGAATCGTCGCCCTCTTCTGGCGGGCTGTCTATAGGCGAGAAGGAGGTCATCGCGATTTTTGTGCATATGACGCAGGCTTTGGGGATGCCTCGGTCGCTGGGTGAAATTTACGGCCTGCTCTATGCGACCCCGCAGCCACTCGCGTTTCAGGACATCGTCGCGCGGTTGGAAATGAGCAAAGGCTCTGTTAGCCAGGGGCTGCGGTTTCTGCGCACGGTCGGCGCGATCAAGCCGGTCGTATTGGCGGGCGACCGTCGTGAGTTTTTCGAGCCGGTCGTGGAACTGCGCCAGTTGGTCGCGGGCTTCCTGCGCGAGCGGCTGAATCCGCAGATCGAGATATGGGGCGCGCGGGCCAAGGCGCTGAAGCCCGCCGACTTCGCGCTGGAGACCTTGAGCGATAAGGGGAGGGGCACCCTCGCCAACCGTCTCGAAAAATTGAAGACTTGGCAGAAGCGCGCCGGCACCGTGCTTCCGATGGTCAGCAAGCTTTTGGGTTAAGGTCAGGTTTTGTCCGCACAGTTCAATTTCCATCCTCGTCACATCCTGCGAAAGGAAGTGACGGGGCGAAGCCTTGGCTGAAGCCTAAAAACCGGTGACGCCCGGACGCACAAACGCCAACGATATGGTTTCACCCCGCGCTCCCATTTTAAAACTTCCCCGTTCCCTTTTCAGCGTCCTAAAAAAATGATCCGAGTCTTCGTTTCAGGTTGCTACGACATCGTCCATGCTGGCCACGTTCAGTTTTTTCGGGAGGCCCGTGCGCTCGGCGACCACCTCACGGTCTCGTTCGCCTCCAGCGATGTGCTCTGGCTGCATAAGCAGCGCCGCAGCTCGCTGCCGGACGAGCACAAGCAGGCGTTGATCGCATCCCTAAAGATGGTGGACGACGTGGTGATCGGTCGCGGGATGGAGGAGGGCATCGATTTCCGCGAGGATTTCCTGCGCATCCGTCCGCAGATTCTGGCTGTCACCGAAGACGACAAATACGCGCCGCTCAAGCGAGCTCTGTGCGCGGAGGTAAACGCCCGCTACGTGGTGATCGACAAGACGCCGCCCGATTTCAAACCCATCTCAACATCCGAGATTGTGCGTTATATCCGCGCCCCGCAGGAGTCTCCGCTGAGGGTGGATTTTGGCGGAGGCTGGCTCGATGTGCCGGCTCATGCGCGGGCCGGGGCTTATGTGGTTAACTGCGCGATCTCGCCCGCCGTGTCGCTCCGTTCCTGGCCCTACGAGCGCAACGCCGGTCTTGGCGGAAGCGGGGCGTGGGCTCTTCTCAACGGTCATGCCGGGGTGGATGCCGAGTTGGGCCTGGGCGTGGGCTGGCAAGATCCGGCGGTCATCACCGAGACGGGCCTGTGCGTGTGGCGCAGCGGTCCCCGCCCCGAGCTGGAGGTCAAGGTTGACGGCCAATTTTTAAAAGGCCGGATGGCACTTTATTGGACGGGTGCGTCGCACGACACGCCGGGGATGGTCGGCTCCGAGCGCGATTATGACGGGATTGCCGTGGCCAGTCGGATGGCGCGAGACGCGGTTTGGACGCAGAGCATCGAAGGGCTGGCGGCGGCCGTGCGGCAGTCGTATGCCGTGCAAAGGGCCGAGGGGATGGAGCCGCTGCCGGGTGATCCTGCCTTGCCGTTGAATCTTGCGGGAGTCACCCCGCTGGCTTGGAAATACTGCGGCGGCGGCTTTGGCGGCTATGCGCTTTATCTGTGCAACACTCCGGGCGAACGCGACCGGTTGTGCGCCTTGCCGGGTTTCCGCCCCATCGAGCCGTTCATGCGTGATCCCGTCTGAGGTCTCGCAGCAATTTTACATGGTCTATCTTCTCGGAGGTTCCGGTTACGTCGGCCAAGCTTACCAGCGGTTGCTTCGGTCCAAAGGCGTCGCTTTTAAAAATATCCGTCGCGCGGAACTCGATTACACCGATGTCGGCACGTTGAAGGCGGCTTTAGAGAAAGACCGCCCGGAATTTCTGATCAACGCCGCCGGCTATACCGGCAAGCCCAATGTCGATGCGTGCGAACTGCACCGGGCCGACTGTCTTTTTGGCAACGCCGTCCTGCCGGGCCGCATCGCCGAGGCGTGTGAGGACGCCGGCATTCCGTGGGGGCATGTGTCCTCGGGCTGCATCTACACCGGCGCGCGGACCGATGGTTCCGGCTTCACCGAGGAGGACGCGCCCAACTTCACCTTCCACCAGGATAACTGCTCGTTTTACAGCGGCACCAAAGCACTCGGCGAAGAGGTGCTCGCAGGCCGTCCCCATCTCTATGTGTGGCGCCTGCGCATTCCGTTCGACCACCTCTATCACCCGCGCAACTACCTCGCGAAACTCATCGGCTACCAAACGCTGCTGGAGGCGACTAATTCCATCTCGCAGTTGCACGAGTTCGTCGCAGCCACTTTCGCCTGCTGGGAAAAGCGCGCGCCCTTCGGCATCTATAACGTCACCAACCCCGGTCACGTGACCACCCGCGAAGTCGTCGGTCTTATCCGCGAGTCCGGCGTCTCCACCAAGGATTTTAAGTTTTTCGCCTCCGAGGCCGAGTTCATGCGGGTCGCCGCCAAGACTCCCCGTTCCAACTGCGTCATGTCGTCCGCCAAGCTCGCCGCCGCCGGCATTACGCTCACGCCCGTGCGCGAGGCCATCCGCACGGCGCTCAAAAACTGGACTCACGTTTCGTGAAAATTTTCATCACTGGCGGCGCCGGGTTCATCGGCTCCAATCTTGTCCGCCACCTGCTCACGGTAACGGACCACTCCGTGTTGAACGTCGATGCGCTCACCTACGCGGGGAACCTCCGCTCGCTGGACGACGTCGCCGCGCATCCCCGTTACCGCTTCGCCCGCGCCAACATCACCGATGCCGCCGCGATGCGCCGCCTCTTCGCCGAGTTCCAGCCCGACTGGGTCATGCACCTCGCCGCTGAGAGCCATGTGGACCGTTCCATCGAAGGTCCGGGCGCGTTCATCCAGACCAACATCGTAGGCACCTTCACCTTGTTGCAGGCCGCCCGCGCCCACTACGAGACGCTCACCGGCGCGGCGCGCGACTGTTTCCGCTTCCTGCACGTTTCCACCGACGAGGTTTATGGCAGCCTCGGTGCGACCGGTGTGTTCACCGAGGAGACGCCTTACGATCCGCACTCCCCGTATTCCGCGAGCAAGGCCGCCAGCGACCATCTCGCCCGCGCCTGGGCCGACACCTACAAGCTGCCGGTTCTCGTCACCAACTGCTCCAACAATTACGGCCCGTTCCAGTTTCCCGAGAAGCTCATCCCCGTGGTCATCCTCAAGGCCCTGCGCGGTGAAGTCATCCCCGTTTACGGCGCGGGCGAAAACATCCGTGACTGGCTCTACGTCGGTGATCATGCGGAGGCGTTGCATGCCGTGATCGCCGGTGGCCGTCCCGGCGAAACCTACAACATCGGCGGGAACAACGAGCGCAAAAACATCGATCTCGTGCGCTTGCTTTGCGGCCTGCTCGACGAATTTCGTCCGCGTGCCGACGACAGGTCCTACGCCGACCACATCACCTTTGTCACCGACCGCCCCGGCCACGATCTGCGCTACGCGATCGACGCAACGAAAATTCGCCGCGAACTCGGCTGGACGCCGAAGCAGGACCATGCGTCCGGCTTCCGGCATACCGTCGCCTGGTATCTCGAAAACGAGGCGTGGACCGCGAATATCCTGAGCGGAGATTACAAGCTGCAGCGTATCGGAATGGTTTAACCGCGAAGAACGCGAACTTGCGCGAAGCTTCGGCCCACAATCCAATGCCTAGCCTTCGATTCATTTTCAGACTTCGCGCTCCTTCGTGTTTTTATCGGTTAACTCAATTCGCTCCATGAGCGAGTCCATCATTTATAAGGAGGAAGTATTCCGTATCATTGGCTCATGTATGTCGGTCCACTCCGACAAGGGAAACGGCTACGTCGAGCCGGTCTATCAGGATTGCATGGAAATCGAACTCGTTCACCTCGGCATTCCGTTTGATTCACAGCATAATTTCCCGATCCATTACCGAGGCGTGCCACTAAAGCATAGCTACACGCCAGACTTGCTTTGTTACGGTAAAATCATCGTGGAGTTAAAAGCGGCTTAAGCCATTACCGGCGAGCACCGTGCTCAAGTGTTGAACTATCTTAAAGTCATGGGACTTAATCTTGGTCTTCTGGTAAACTTTGGTTCTTTCGGGCGGTTGGAATGGGGACGCATCATCCTCTCCGAGTCTTGATCTTTGTGTTTCTTCGCGTCCTTCGCGGTCAATAAAATCTGTATGCATCGAAAAGGTATCATTCTCGCCGGTGGCTCCGGCAGCCGGCTGTTCCCGCTGACCATCGCGGTCTCGAAGCAGCTCATGCCGGTTTACGACAAACCGATGATCTATTATCCGCTGTCTGTCCTCATGCTGGCGGGCATCCGCGAGGTTCTTGTCATTTCTACGCCGACCGATTTGCCGCTGTTTCGACGGCTTCTGGGCGACGGATCGCAGTTCGGTCTTGTGCTCAGTTACGCCGAACAGCCCAGTCCCGACGGACTCGCACAGGCTTTTCTCATCGCGGCGGACTGCGGTTTTTTGAAAGACGGCGAATCCTCCGCGCTCGTGCTCGGCGACAATCTTTTCTACGGCCACGATTTTGTGAAATCGCTCGCGATGGCCGGTGGGCAAGGGGAGGGTGCCACGATTTTCGGCTACCACGTCGCCGAGCCCTCCGCTTACGGCGTGGTGGAGTTTGCCGACGACGGCCGGGTGGTTTCTATGGAGGAAAAACCCGCCCGCCCCAAGTCCAACTACGCCGTGCCTGGCCTGTATTTTTATGACAACGCCGTCGTGGCGCTCGCCCGCAGCCTGAAGCCCAGCACGCGCGGCGAACTGGAGATCACCGATCTTAACCGACTCTATCTGGAAAAGGGCCTGCTGCGCGTGGAGTTGCTTGGTCGTGGCACCGCTTGGCTGGACACGGGCACCCACGACTCGCTGCTCGATGCCGGGCAGTTTGTGCAGGTCATCGAGCGCCGCCAGGGACTTAAGATCGCCTGCCTGGAGGAGATCGCCTTTCGCGCTGGCTGGCTTGATCGTGCCGGGCTGGAGTCGGTCATCAAACGTATGGGTAAGTCCGCCTACGGCGTTTACCTCAGTGGCATTCTCGTTTCCAGCAACTGACATCCTTTATGATTAAAACCCTCCTCGTCACCGGTTCTTCCGGTCTCATCGGCTCAGAAGTATGCGTGCATTTCGCGCGTGAACTGGGCTACACCGTTCACGGCGTGGACAACAACCAGCGCGCTGTCTTCTTCGGGCCGCAGGGCGACACCCGCTGGAACCAGCAGCGTCTGGCCGCCGAGCTCCCCGGCTTCGTTCACCACGAACTGGACATCCGCGATCGCGCGGGCGTGCTCGCGCTCGTGCAGGCGGTGCGTCCGTCCGTCATCGTGCACACGGCCGCGCAGCCCTCACATGATCGCGCCGCCGCGATTCCCTTCGACGATTTTGACACCAATGCCGTGGGCACGCTCAACCTGCTCGAAGCCGCCCGCCAGGCGTGCCCCGAGTCGCCGTTCGTGCACATGTCCACCAACAAGGTCTATGGCGACGCCCCCAACGCCATCGCGCTGCGCGAGGAGGCGACCCGCTGGGACTACGCCGATCCCGCCTACGCGCACGGCATCCCCGAGACCTTCACCATCGACCAGTCGAAGCATTCCCTCTTCGGCGCCTCCAAGGTCGCCGCCGACGTGATGGTGCAGGAATACGGACGCTATTTCAACCTGCCCACCTGCGCTCTGCGCGGTGGCTGCCTCACCGGCCCCAACCACTCCGGAGTCGAGTTGCACGGCTTCCTTTCCTACCTCGTGAAATGCAACCTCGAGGGCCGCGAATACAAGGTTTTCGGCTACAAGGGCAAACAGGTGCGTGACAACATCCACTCGCTCGACGTCGCCCGTTTCATGGCGGCTTTCGTGTCCGCCCCCCGTGCCGGGGAGGTTTACAACCTCGGTGGCGGCAAGGCCAACAGCACATCCATCCTCGAAGCCTTCACGACCGTGGAAAAAATCACCGGCCGGGCGCAGGTCTTCACCTACGTGGACCAGAACCGCGCCGGCGACCACATCTGCTACTACTCGGATCTTCGCAAGATGCGCGCCCATTACCCGCAATGGGATATCACCCAGTCGCTCGAGGAAACCATTCGCCAGATCGTCGCCGCTTGGCGGACGCGGCCTGCGACGAGCTGAGAACTTCAGACATGGGTAGCTTCCGCCCCAGCAGCACGTTTCACCTATCGCCCTTCGCCCCTTAATTCCCATGCCCAACATCGCCTTCATCACTGGAATAACCGGTCAGGACGGATCCTATCTTGCCGAGCTGTTGCTGGAAAAAGGCTACGCCGTGCACGGCCTCGTGCATCGCCCCGATGGCCTCGCCTCCAGCAACATCGGGCATCTCGTCTCCGACGCCGCCCTGCTGAACAAGCGCCTCTTTCTGCACAACGGCGCGTTCGAGGACGCCACCCACCTCCGCCGTATCATCAGCCGCGCGCAGCCCACCGAGTTTTATCACCTCGCCGGCCAGTCGAGTCCCCGCCTGAGCTTGGAACTGCCCGAGACTACCGTTGACAGCATCGGCATGGCGACTTTGCGCCTACTTGAAATCATCCGCGACCTGCCTAATCCGCCCAAGTTTCTCTACGCCTCCAGCGCCGAGGTGTTTGGCTCGCCCGTGCATTCGCCGCAGGACGAGCTTACTCCCCTCAATCCCACCACGCCGTATGGCGCGGCCAAGGCGTTTTCCCAGCAGATGGCACGCATCTACCGCACCGCTTACGGACTCCAGACGTGCTCCGTGATTTTATACAACCACGAGTCGCCCCGCCGCAGCGGCCAGTTTGTGACCATGAAGGTCGCCCGCGCTGCCGCCCGCATCAAAAAAGGACTCCAGCATGAACTCCAGCTCGGCAGCCTTACGGGTCGTCGCGACTGGGGCTGGGCACCCGACTACGTGAAAGGCATGTGGATGATACTCCAAAACAGCCCCGTCGATGACTTTATCCTCGCGACCGGCGTGTTGCACACCGTCGAGGATTTTGTATCCGCCGCCTTCAAGGCCGTGGACCTCAACTGGCGCGATCACGTGAAGTTCGACCCCGGCCTGGTGACGACCGTCGAACCGGTTTCCCCCTGCGGCAACCCCGGCAAGGCCCGCCGCATCCTCGGCTGGGAAAACACCGTGCCGTTTGATGCGATGGTTGCCAAGCTGGTGGAAAGCGAACTGCGGAAGACCTGAGGTCCTCATTTCTTTCCCTGACTCTCAATCCAGATTTTCTACCCATGACTAAAATCGCCTTCATCACCGGTATCACCGGCCAAGATGGTTCTTATCTCGCCGAACTCCTTTTGGAGAAGGGCTACGAAGTCCATGGCATCGTGCGGCGGTCCAGCACCGTCGTCCGCTCGCGCATCGACCATCTTACCGAGCCGTCTCACGGCGGCTCCGGCCGCCTTCACCTTCACTACGGTGACCTCGCCGACTCCGTCTCGCTCGTGAAGCTCCTCTACGAGATCAAGCCCGACGAGGTCTATAACCTCGGCGCCCAGTCCCACGTCCGTGTGTCCTTCGACGTGCCCGAATACACCGGCGACATCGTTGGCCTCGGCGCGCAGCGCCTGCTGGAGGCCATCCGCGAATCCGGCCTCGGCAAGAAAGTCCGTTATTACCAAGCCTCGTCCTCCGAGATGTTCGGGAAGGTGCAGGAAGTCCCGCAAACGGAAAAAACCCCTTTTTGGCCGCGCTCCCCCTATGGCTGCGCCAAGATGTATGCCTACTGGCTCACGGTGAACTACCGTGAGGGCTACGATATGCACGCCTCCAATGGCATCCTCTTCAACCACGAGTCCCCGCGCCGCGGCGAGACCTTCGTCACCCGCAAGATCACCCGCGCCGCCACCCGCATCAAGCTGGGCCTGCAAAAGGAACTCGTCATGGGCAACCTCGATGCCCGCCGCGACTGGGGCTACGCCAAGGAATACGTCGAGATGATGTGGCTCATGCTTCAGCAGGACCAAGCCGACGACTACGTGGTCGCGACCAACGAGACCCACAGCGTGAAAGAGTTTATCCAAGAAACCTTCGGCCTGCTTGATCTCGATTGGGAAAAGTATGTCAAATACGATGCCCGCTACGAACGCCCCGCCGAGGTCGATCTCCTCATCGGCGATCCGGCCAAGGCCAAGATGCGGCTCGGCTGGGAGCCAAAGGTCCGCTTCAAGGAACTCGTGAAGATCATGACCGAGTCCGACCTGAAGCTCGCCGAGGAAGAGGCCAAACAGAAGTGACGGTGACTGAAAAGCTCAGCCCTGAGGTTTGGAAGCTCAAGTTCGGGAAATCGCTCGCTACAGGTTTTTTGAATCACTCCTGTTGACGAAATGGTCGATCAATATATTCTGTAATGTATGAAAACAATCACGCTTAATGTGAGCGAACCGGTTTACGCTGATTTTCAGCGTTACGCTCAGGAGCAAGACCGGCCCACCTCGGAATTGTTACGCGAGGCCATGGAGTCTTATCGTCAAGCCAAGATACGCCCCGCGCGTTCATTACGGGATCAACAGCCCTCCTCGGTCGGAGCGGTGCTCCAGCCCTGGACGGGTCGTGGCGACTTGCTGGATGATCTTCTCGACAAGGCATGATTCATGGCGTTGACACCACTTTTTTAGTGCAGGCGGAGCTGCGTGAAGCGCCCGGTCACGAGGCGGCGCGCGCATGGTTGGATCAGGCCCTGGCACAAAACAGCCAGCCCTTGGCCCTCGCTCCCCAGGTGCTCACCGAGTTTGTGCATGTGGTGACCGATCCCCGCCGTTTCAGTATTCCGCTTACGATGGAGCAGGCCCTTGCCAAAGCTCAGGGGTGGTGGGAGGCCAGTGAAGTGCGTCCGGTCTATCCCACGCTTGATTCGACCCGTATGGCTCTGCTTTGGCTTCGGCAATATCGCTTGGGTCGCAAACGACTCTTGGATACACAATTGGCGGCGACGTATTACGCGGCAGGTATCACCAGTGTCCTTACTAGCAATTTCACCGATTTCGAGGTCTTTGGAGTGTTCAAAGCGGGGCGGTAGCCACTGGCGACTCTTTCACAGCTCCTGCCAGCCCTTCGCCACCAGCTCGTGGCTCGCAGCTAACAGCGCCCAGCTAACGATCCACCGTCCTCTGTCCCTTTAGAGGCTCAGGTATCAGCCCTCAGATTTTTAATCCTCCGTGCCTCTTTCCCTATCCACCGATCTCCACGTCCTACTTGTGGGGAATTATGAGTATGACCGGCAGGAAAGCATGCAGCGTTACGCGGAAATGCTTGCGACCGGTTTGCCTGCCCTGGGAATCAAGGTGACGATGATCCGCCCCGAGCCCTACTTGGGCCGGTTAAAGCCCTCCGGGCATGGGTTAGGGAAGTGGCTCGGCTACATCGACAAGTTTGTCATCTTCCCGATCCGCCTCCGCTGGCTCGTCCGTCGCGCACGTCGAATCCATCGAAGCCCAAATCATTTTATCCGCAGATTACGCAGATTTCCGCAGATTGAAGGCAGCTCCCAGCTCCCAGCTTCCGCCCCCTCAGGTCTCAGCCTTCAGGTTTCAGGTCTTCCGATAGTCGTCCACATCTGCGACCATAGCAACGCGATGTATTCACTCGCGCTCGTCGGGGTGCCTCACGTCGTCACCTGCCACGACCTACTCGCGGTGCGCTCCGCTCTCGGGCATTTCCCGGGAAACAGTGTAGGGTGGACGGGTCGTCGTCTCCAAAACTGGATTACCAAGGGACTGCGCCAAGCGGTGAGCGTGGTGTGTGTGTCAGATGCCACCCGCAACGATTTGTTAGTGCTCAGGGGGATCATCTCGGAACGAGTAACAACTATTTATTCCGGGCTTAATTATCCTTACACGCTAAGAGATGAAGCGTGGCTCAAGACTGCGTTGGCTGGTTTGCCGCAGGTGGAGGCTCTGGGGCAGGGCGGCTACATTTTTCATGTCGGAGGGAACCAATGGTATAAAAACCGCGCCGGCCTTCTCCGCATTTATTTCGCCTACGTTAACCAAAGCGGCCGCCTGCCTCTCGTCATGGCGGGCAAGCCGCTTCCCGCCGAGCTTGCGGACATGGTAGCGGCGCGGCCTAAGGGGGCGACCGTGATTGCGCTCGGCAATGTTTCCAACGAGACGCTCAACGCCCTTTACGGACGCGCGGCTTGCCTGCTGTTCCCGTCTTTACAGGAAGGTTTCGGTTGGCCCGTGCTCGAGGCAATGGCGTCGGGATGTCCCGTGGTGTGCAGCGATCGCGCCTCTCTCCCCGAAGTCGGCGGCGGCGCGGCGATGTATTTTGATCCTGCCGACGAAGCCGGGGCGGCCCGACAGTTAGCCTCCCTGTTGTCCGAATCGACGGAGGCGCGCACGGCCCGCGTTCGCGCCGGTCTGGTCCAGGCAGACGAGTTCAGCACCCACGCGATGCTGGAGCAGTT
>JANXRL010000029.1 GCA_025352985.1 Verrucomicrobiota bacterium | reverse complement strand
TGAAAGACGCGTTGAAGACCAAGGCCGCCACCGCCGCTCAGGCGAAGGCTTAAGCTCTTAAAAACGCGAGCCTCCCTGGCTCGCTCCCAAGGAAAGACGCGTTGCAATGCGTGTTTTCCTCCCAAGGACGGGCCTCTCACGAGGTGCCGTCCTTTTTTGTTTTTGTAAATCGGGAATCGCCCTCCACCTCGCCGGTCAGTCTGATTTAACCTTCTTCTATGCAAGACCAGCTCTCCTCCCTTCTCGCCAAAGCCGCCGTCGAATTCCCCGCCGTGGTCACGCGCCCCGACTTCGAGGCAGCCAAGGCCCGCTTCGTCGGACCCAACGGCGAACTCACCGCGCTCATGAAGCAGATGGGCTCCGTGCCCAAGGAGCAGAAGCCCGTCGTCGGCAAACTCGTCAACGAAGCCAAGACCGCCCTCCAAGCCCATCTCGACGCCGCGCTCGCCCGCATCGAGGCCGCCGCGCTTGCCGCCCAGCTTGGGCCCGCCGTCGATCCCACGCTGCCGTCGCCCGACCGCGCCCTCGGCACGCAGCACCCGCTCACCCTCGTTCGCGAGGAGATGACCCGCATCCTCCGCAAAGTCGGTTTCTCCGTCGTCGAGGGCCCCGAGGTCGAGACCGAGTATTACTGCTTCGACGCGCTCAACACGCCCGCCGACCACCCGGCCCGTGACGCGCAGGACACCTTCTATCTCCCCGAGTCCGCCCGTTTCTGCAACGTCTCCAAAAAGAACCCGACCGAGAAATACCTCCTCCGCACGCACACCTCGTCCGTGCAGATCCGCACGATGCTCAAAGGCGAGCCGCCCATCCGCATCGTTTCGCCCGGCCGCGTCTATCGCCGTGACACGACCGACGCCACGCACTCCGCCAATTTCCATCAGCTCGAGTGTCTCTACGTGGACAAAAACGTCACCGTCCGCGACCTGAAGGCGCTTCTTGATTACATCTTCGCCTCGCTCCTCGGCAAAGACACCAAGACTCGTTTCCGCCCGCACTACTTCGGCTACACCGAGCCCAGCTTTGAGGTGGATCTCTCCGCCACGCATCTCCCCAAGGTCAACAAGCCGTGGATCGAAATCGGCGGCTGCGGCATGGTTGATCCGATCGTCTTCAAAGACGTCGGCTACGACCCCGAAGTCTGGAGCGGCTACGCCTTCGGCATGGGCCTCGAACGCCTCGCGATGCTCCTCTACGGCATCGATGACATCCGTTATTTCTACCACAACGACGCCCGCTTCCTCCGCCAATTCGCGTAAGGAACCGATCTTCGACACAGAGAACACATAGTTCCGGAATTGAGATCACAGAGCTCAAACCAAAGCATCACCTGCCCCTGGCTTCGCTCTGTGAACTCTTCCGGGCTCTGTGATCTCTGTGACTAAAAATTCTTCCCGTATTTTCCTCCGATGAAAGTTTCCCTCTCCTGGCTCCAGTCCTACGTCGATCTCGCCGGCATCACCGCCGATGACATTTCGCGCGCGATCACGTTCCTCGGCTTCGAAGTCGAGCAGGTCATCCGCACCGGTGCCCCGACCTTCAACCACGTCGTCGTCGGCCACATCCTCACGCGCGACAAACACCCCAACGCCGACAAGCTCTCCGTCTGCACCGTGGACGTCGGCTCGGCCAACGGCGGCATCCGCACCATCGTCTGCGGCGCGCCCAACTGCGACATCGGCAACCGCGTCCCCGTCGCACTCCCCGGCGCCGTCCTCCCCGGCGACTTCGTCATCAAAGAAGCCAAGGTCCGCGGACAACCCTCGTCCGGCATGCTGTGCTCCGCCAAGGAACTCACCCTCGCCGAAGACTCCCAAGGCCTGCTCCTCCTCTCCGGTGAACCCGCCGTCGGCACGCCCATCAACGACATTCTCCCCGCCGGCGACACCGTGTTCGACATCGAGATCACACCCAACCGCCCCGATGCGCTGTCCCATCTCGGCGTCGCTCGCGAACTCGCCGCGTGGTTCAAAAAAGAACTCACGTATCCGACGGTCAGTTTCACGCCCGCCGCCATCACCGCTGACCCGCGCATCGACTTGCTCAAGTCCGTCCGTGTCGAAGCCGCGACCGATTGCCCGCTCTACACCGCGACCGTCGTCACCGGCGTCAAAGTCGGCCCGTCGCCCGACTGGATGCAGGCGCGCCTCGCCGCCGTCGGTCTGCGTCCGATCAACAACGTCGTCGATATCGGCAACTACTTGATGCTAGAATACGGTCAGCCCGTGCACGCCTTCGACGCCAAAAAAATCGCCGGTGCCGAGATCATTGTCCGCCACGCCACCGAGGGCGAAAAGATCACCACGCTCGACAAGAAGGAACGCACGCTCACCGCCGGTATGCTCGTGATCGCTGACGCCGAGAAGTCTGTTGTCATCGCGGGCATCATGGGCGCGGAAAACTCCGGTGTCTCCGCCGACACCACCGACCTCGTCCTCGAAGTCGCCTACTTCAAACGCCAGTCCGTGCGCGCCACCGCCAAGCGCCTCGTGCTCTCCTCCGATTCGTCCTACCGCTACGAGCGCGGCGTCGATGTTCACTCGCTCGACGAAGCCGCCCACCGCTTCATAGACCTCATCCTCGCGCACGCCGGCGGCACCGTCGCCGGTCCGATCCACCGCGTCGGAGCCGACATTCCTTGGCAGCGCGAGATCACCGTCACGCCCGCCTATATCAACGAAAAGCTCGGCTTCGAAATCCCCGCCGCCGAACAACGCGCCGCGCTCGAATCCCTCGAACTCGCCGTCGTCCGCGAAGAGCCCACCGAAAACCGCGGCCCCGCCTGGACGTTCTCCATCCCCAGCTGGCGCGACGACCTCGACCGCCCTATCGACCTCGTCGAGGAAGTCGTGCGCCTCTACGGTGCCGAGAAAATTCCCTCGTCGGTCGTCAGCGCGCCCGGACTCGTCGGCAACGACGACCCCATCGTGCTCTTCAACCGTGCCGTGACCTCCTCCCTCGTCGGCCAGGGTTTTAACGAGTGCGTCAACTACACCCTGCGCCCTGCCAAGGAACTCGCCGCGTGGGCCACGCCCGCCGCCATCGCCGACCTCGCGCTGTCGAATCCGTTCGTCGAAGACCAGTCGCACCTGCGCAACAATCTCGTCTCGGGTCTGCTCGAGTCGCTGAAGCTCAACCAATCCCGCGGGGTAGCCGCCTCGCACTTCTTCGAGACCGGCCGCGTCTTCATTGAGCGCAACGGATCACTTTCCGAGTGCGTCGCCGCTGCCTTCATCATCGCCGAAGACACCGGCGAACGTAGCTGGCGCACGCGCGAAGCCGCCGACTTCTACACCGCCAAGCGCCACACCGCGACCATCGCGTCCTTCGTCGGCATCGAGCTGGAGCGCCAGCCCACGTCGCTCGTCGCCGCGCCCGCGCTCGGCTGGCAGGAAGGCCACGCAGCCACCGCCGGAAACATCCAGCACGGATGGACGTCCACCTTCGGCCTCGTGAGCCTTGCGCATCTTAAGGCCCTCGGCATCACGGGCAAAGTTTACGCCGGCTTCTTTGCCATCGTCTCGGAGAAAGTCACCGCCGACGCCGACCGCCGCAGCTATAAGCCCTTCGGCCTGCAACCCGCCGCGCTCCGCGATCTCGCGCTCATCGTGCCCGAGGCGACGTCATCCTCCGAAGTCCAGAAAGCCCTCGCCAAAGTCGCCCGCGCCGCCGCGGGCAACACCTTCGCACTCGAAGCCGTGAACGTGTTCGACGTTTACCAAGGCAAAGGCCTGCCCGAAGGAACCAAGAGCCTGGCCTACAGCCTGGTCTTCCGCGCCGCCGACCGCACGCTGACCGACGACGAGGTCAACGTGGTTTTCACCAAGATTCAGGATGAACTGGTAAAAGCCACCGGCTACCAGATCCGCAAGTAAGCCCCCAAAGCGCTCACCAAATGAGCGCCTTTTTGCATCCGCCGTTTTGTGCGGAGCGGCACGTCTTCGTCCACCGGTCCGCCCGGGGCTGGAGCTATCGTGCGTGCAGCCTTATGCCGAGCGACGCCGGGATACCGGCGATTACGGCGACCAGCGGCCAGGCCACGATGGGCGGCAGGGGGGCAAGTTTCGCCCAAAGCAGGAGGAGGGCGAGCGCGGCGGCGAGGGAGAGTAGAAACGGACGCGGGCGGTAGTCGGCCTGCGAGGAGAGCGGTTCCTCGCCGACGAGCGGTGAGCGGCGGATGAGCCAATCGGCTAACGCCCAACAGGCGGCAGCGAACGGGACGGCGGCTACGATGTCCACGACGTAGTGCACACAGAGCGTAAGAGCGGTGAAGACCTGCACGATGCCGACTGGCAGGCAGAGCCAGAACAGGCGCCGGCGCCAGGACCAGGCGGCGGCGAGCGTCACGAGCGTGAAGGCCGTGTGCAGCGAAGGCATGACGTTGCGCGGGTGCGCGAGGCTGCCTGGGATGCGGTCGGGGCCGGCGACGATGGCGGCGCGAAGTTCGGCGGCACGGGCGGCAAGCTCGGGGGTGTCGGCGGGAGTTTGGAAAAGCCCGGGGAAGGCGTGAAGCGGGCCTAGGGCGGGGGCGAGTTGGTAACAGACGAGGCCTCCGCTCGCGACGAGAGTGAGGGCGAGCAAGCAGCGGCGGCATTGGGCGGCGGCTCCGGCGAGGTGGAGGGTGGCGGCGATGGCGGCGAGGAAGAGGCCGAGCAGCGGGTAACCCCAGTTGCTGACAAGGCGCACCCAACCGAGATCGAACTCCCAGGCGAAAATCGCCTCGCTCGGGCTAAAGCCGAGAGAGAGATCCATGCGGAGGAGGATGGGGTCGAGCACGAGCGGGGTGCGGGAGAGCGTCGCGGACATGAGCGGCGCGACGGCGGCGAGGTAGGCAAGGAGCGGGGCCCAGCGCCCGAGGATCTCGGTGCTGGCGCGGGCGAGATCGCGGAAGCGGAGCAGGCCGGAAGCGGGCAGGAAAAGCGCGAGGAGGGCGACAGTGCCGGCAAGGCTGAGCGCAGTGGCTTCAAGGAGGCGGGTAAGCGGGGTGGCGCGCGGGGGGTGGATCGTCAGAAAAAGAGCGAGAGTGATCGTGGCAGCGGCGGTGAGCCAGAGCCAGTGACCGCGAGAGCGCGCGACGGGGGCGAGGTTGGCGAGGAGGCGCTCGCCAAGGATGAACAGCAGCGCGGCGGCGATGCCGGAGGTGAAGGCCGAGGCGAGCTGGTAGTAGAGCGCGAAGCGGAGTGGAGCGTCGGGCGGATTGACGACCACCTTGACGATAAGTGCGCCAAGGAGGAGGAGGGCGGCGAGGCCCCACTCGGGGCGGAGGAGATGGCGGGGAGATAAGCGACGCATGAAGCCGGAGGCGGGGGTGCGATCTTTCTCTTCGATCTTACTTTTTCTCCACTCCAACTCTTACTCTTTCGCTTGGATTGAGGGGAGGCCGGCGCAGGCGGGAGAAAGAGTAAGAGAAAGGTTTTTCAGGACGCCGGGCCGGAAGAATTTTGACGGCGGCGGCGGACGAAGAGGGCGGCGGCGAGGGTGACGGCTCCGACGAGGCTGGCGTAAGCGGCGGGCTCGGGGATTACGCTCACGGCGGAGGCGGTGAGGGAGAAGCCGCCCATCGTCGCCTCGGAATCGTTAAAGCCGCCACTGGTTAGGGAACGGTAGGTGATCGGGTCGGCATTGAGGCCGCCGTAGCCGGCGGTTCCACCAAAAACTGCGCCGCTCACGGGGTTGAAGACGAAGGCGCCGTAGTTGTTCACTCCTACGCCACCCCCACTCGTTGCGATCCAGTTGGCGGTGTTGGCGCCGTTGTAGCCGACGCGCAGATAGTAGGTGGTGTTGGCCGCGAGGGTGGGGGTGGCACCTGAGCTGAAGCTGTAAACGACGTCGCTGCCGCTCAAGGTGCCGGTGGTGGAGAAGGTCGTGAGCGAGGTGGGTGCAGTGAGATCGGAGGGGAGGGTGGTGGAGACGGAGAGCGTGAAGTCGGCGAGGTCGGCATCGCCGCGGAGGAGCAGGGAAACGGAGTTGATCGAGTAGTCGCCGAGGGTGTTGAACTGAAAGGGGACGACGTAGGCGGTGCTGGCGGTAAACGATTTGAAGATAAACCCACCGGTGTTTGCGAGGGGATCGTAGCCGATGGTGGCGGTTTGGGCGCGGAGGACGGAAACGCCGCACAGGGCGGTGAGGCCGAGCGCGATGCTGGCGTTGCGTAAACGGCGAAGAACGGCCGGGATGATGTGCATGTTTTGGTTGGTCTGGATTGAGGCCAAAGAGTGGGAAAGGCGGCTGCGGCGGTGTAGACGAATTTGAGCGAAGATTGCGCCATACAGTAGTCTAAGCGGGATTTTCCGCATATACCTAGGACATGGTATTTTGGCATTGCCCGAGCTTTGTTGCGCTGAATCTCTAAAACTATGGCGCTTTTATCGGCGGATTATTGGCTAATTTTAAACGGGTTGGATTGCCTTTACTCTGCTAACACGCGCGCCGAGTTGGAGAGGGCCACTCGGGAAACACTCCAGTGTTTGGTGCCGGCGGATTTACACGAGATGATGATCGTGGGGGCGGCGACGCCGGAGGATAATTTATACATAACCACGCCCGGCAGCTATACCGCGGCGGAGTTCGCGTATGTGCAGGAACACGCGGTCCAGCATCCGGTCGGGGCCATAGCGGTGGAAAAAGGGGATGTGGGGCCGATAACGGTGTCGCAATTGATGCCGCTAAACACCTGGCGAGAGCACGAGTTTTACGTGGAGTCGGGGGGGCGTCGGATGCATTTAGATTATGAGTTGGACGCGACGACACCGGGTGCAACGGGGTCGGGTTTTGCGGGCGTGGCGATTTTGCGCTCCCGGATGGATTTTACCGACCGGGACAGACAAGTGGTTGATTTGCTCCGCAGTCATCTAGGGCGGGTATGGGGGCGGATGATGGCGACTGAGCGGATGGTAAGGCGGAGCCAGACGGCACCTTCGGCGGAGGCGTTGCGAGCGGTGTTGCCAGTGCTGACCCGGCGCGAGGCCGAAGTATTGGCGTGGGTGTGTGAAGGGAAACGTGACGGGGAGATCGCGTTGATCATGGGCTTAAGTGCCATGACGGTGAGCACGCATGTGCGAAATTTACTGGCGAAGCTCGGGGTGGAGTCGCGGCTTTCGGGCGCGGCGCTGTCATGGCGGCGATTGGAGCCGTCACGAGGTGCCGATGTCTGGCGCGTATAGGCAGAATAAAAAAGGGCGCTTATTACAATGAGCGCCCTTTTTAATGTCAGCCGGTTCAGAACGGCACGTCTTCGTCGACCGCCTGGCCGGGCTCTTCGGGTAGGGGAGCGCCGTCGTCGTCCGTCGCCGAAGCGTCAGGCGTGCCGCCGCCGAGCGATTCGATTTTCCAGCAGTTGAGGTTCACGAAATAGCTCTCTTTCCATTCACGCCCGCGCAGGTCGAAGAAAACCTTGGCCTTCGCGCCGGGCTTGAGGGCGTCGACGAGGGCGACCTTGTCCTTAACACACTCAAATTTGATGTCCTGCGGGAACTTGCCCGACTCGATAGTCAGCACGAACTCGCGCTTGTTGAAGCCGCTGCCGAACGTTTGCTCTTCGAAGACTTTTTTGACCGTGCCTGTGATTTCAAACATGCTGCTACGATGAACGGTTCCGGCGGGCGGGGGCCAGCCACTTTTACCCTTACTTTGTAGATAGGCATGGCTTGCACTCGGGGGGCCTTGGCTTGCATCTTAGTTGTTTATTCAAACTCCATGGCTGCCAACGAAGATCTCAACATTGACCGCATCGCGAACCTTGCCCGGCTCGCGCTCACGCCTGAGGAAAATGTCAAATTCAGCGCCCAGCTTGCCGAGGTGCTCACCAACATCGAAAAGCTCAAGCAGGTGAACGTTGATGGCGTTGAACCTACCGCGCACGCATTCCCGATCTACAACGTCTGGGCCGATGACGTCGCCAAACCCGGCCTCTCCGTTGAAGACGCCCTGCGAAATGCTCCCGCCCAGCGCGATAACATGGTCGTCGTCCCCAAGGTCGTCGAATGAGCCAAGCCGCCATGACCTCCGAACTTTTCAACAAAACTATAACCGAACTCGCCGCGCTGCTCGAAGCCAAGACGATCACGTCGGTGCAACTCACCGAGGCCGTCATCGCCCGCACTCAGGATGTCGAGGAGCGCGTCAAGGCGTTTAATTCCTTCGACACCGCCGACGCTCTCTCCCAGGCCGCCGCGTCCGACGCCCGCCGCGCCGCCGGCCAGGCGCTCGGGCCGCTCGATGGTATTCCCATCGGCATCAAAGACGTGATTGCCGTTACCGGTCAGCCGCTCACTGCGTCATCGAAGATGCTGGCGAATTTCGTCTCGCCCTATGACGCGACCGTCACCCAAAAACTTAAGAAGGCCGGCGCGGTCATCTGGGGACGTTTGAATCTCGACGAATTCGCGATGGGTTCCTCCACGGAAAACTCCGCGTTCCACACCACGCGTAATCCCTACAACCTCGATTGTGTCCCCGGCGGTTCCTCGGGTGGCAGCGCCGCCGCCCTCGCGGCCGGCGAAGCCATTGCCACGCTCGGTTCCGACACCGGCGGGTCCATCCGCCAACCCGCCGCACTTTGCAACGTTGTCGGTCTCAAGCCCACCTACGGGCTGGTATCACGTTTTGGCCTGATCGCCTTCGCCTCGTCGCTCGACCAGATCGGTCCTTTCAATCGCACGGTCGAAGATGCCGCGATCACGCTCCAAGCCATCGCCGGTTACGACGAGAACGATTCGACCTCCGTCAAAATTGAGATCCCCGACTATCGTGCCGCGCTTAAGGAGAAAAAAGGTCCGTGGCGTATCGGTATCCCCAAGGAATACTTCGGCGAAGGCCTCGACCCCGAGGTCGCCGCCGCCGTCGAGAAAGCCATCGAGTTCTACAAGTCCATCGGCTGTGAAATCAAATCGGTGTCGCTGCCGCACACCGAGTATGGCGTGGGTGTTTACTACATTATCGCCACCGCCGAGTGCTCTTCGAACCTGAGCCGTTACGACGGCATCCGCTACGGGCACCGTTCGGCCAACGCCAAGGACATCGTTGATCTCTACTACAAATCGCGTGCCGAAGGCTTCGGTCCCGAGGTCAAACGCCGCATCATCCTCGGCACCTACGTGCTGAGCAGCGGCTACTACGACGCGTATTACCTGCGCGCGCAAAAAGTCCGCACGCTGATCCGTCAGGACTTCCTTAACGCCTACAATGAAGTCGATGCGATCATCACGCCGACGACGCCTACGCCCGCGTTCAAGCGCGGCGCCAAGGCCGACCCGCTGGCGATGTATCTCTGCGACGTTTACACCATTGGCGTGAACCTCGCCGGTCTCCCCGGCATGAGCGTGCCCTGCGGTTTCTCGTCGGGCGGGTTGCCCATCGGTATGCAACTCATCGGCCAGCCGTTCAAAGAGGCCGACCTCCTCGCCATTGCGAACGCCTACGACTCCGCCCACGACTGGTCGAAGCGGACGCCTAATCTCTGAGAGCTGAAAAATGAAATACGAAGCCGTCATCGGTCTTGAGGTTCACGTCCAGATCAAGACCAAGTCCAAGATGTTCACCCGCGTTGCCGCCGGCTATGGACATCCCTCGAACACGCTTACCGATCCCGTCGTCCTCGCACTCCCCGGCGTCCTGCCGGTGATGAACAAGGCTGCGATCGACGCCATCATCAAGGCCGGTCTCCTCCTCGGCTGTGATATCGCGCCCATCTGCAAGTGGGACCGCAAAAACTACTTCTATCCCGACTCGCCTAAGAACTACCAAATCTCTCAGTTCGATCAGCCCATCTGCCTCAACGGCTCTGTCGAAATTGAACTGCCCGGCGCCGCCCGCAACATCCAGGGCGAACACAAATCCATCGCGCTCACCCGCATCCATCTCGAGGAAGACGTCGGCAAGCTCAACCACGAGGCCTTCGATTCCCTCGTGGACTACAACCGCGCCGGAACCCCGCTCATGGAGATTGTGTCCGAGCCGGTGATCAAATCCGCCGAGGAAGCCTACGCCTACCTCACGTCGCTGCGCGCGACGATGATTTACGGCGGCATCTCCGACTGCGACATGGAGAAGGGACAGCTCCGCTGCGACGCCAACATCTCCATCCGCCCCGTCGGCGAGACCAAGCTCGGCACCAAGGTTGAGCTGAAAAATCTCAACTCGATTTCCTACGTGCGCGACGGCATCGCTCACGAAATCCAACGCCAGCTTGCCGTGACCCAGGCCGGCGGCACCATCGTTCAAGAGACGCGTGACTACGACGGCGAAGCCGGCGTTTCACAGTCTCTGCGCTCGAAAGAAATGGCGCACGACTATCGCTACTTTCCCGATCCTGATCTCATGCCGGTGAAAGTGGACGCCGCGTGGAAGGCCCGCATCCAGGCCGAGTGCCCTGAGTTGCCCTTCGCCAAGCAGACCCGGTTTCAGACCGACTACGCGCTGCCCTACACGCTCACGTCCGTCCTCGTCTGGGACCGTGCGCTGGCCGACTACTTTGAGGAAGCCGCCAAGCTCGCCGGCTCCGGCAAGGCCCAGGCTGTGGGCAACTGGATCGTCAACGACCTCCAGCGCGAACTCGGTGTCGCCAAGATCGACCTCACCGACTCCAGAATCCGCCCCGCGCACATCGCCGAGTTGGTAAAGCTCATCGACGCTGGCACGCTCCTTTCGAACGCCGCCAAGGAAGTATTCATCGACATGGCAGCCACGGGTGAAACGCCATCCGCCATCGTTGCAAAGAAGGGCCTCGCTGCCGTGCCGACCGACAGCACCGAGCTCGAAGGCTGGTGCCGCGAAGCCATCGCCGCCAACGCGAAATCCGTGGCTGAGTTCAAAGCCGGCAAGGAAAGTGCTATCAACGGCCTAAAGGGACCGATCATGAAAGCATCGAAGGGCAAGGCCAATCCTAAGTTGGTCGATGAGACCTTACGCAGATGCTTAGCCGTTTTTTAGGAATTTCCTCAATTACGTTCTTAACTTTTCTCAAAAACCGCCGCCGCGAGCCAGTAGCGTGGTTTTTGAAGTGAAAGCAATCAGACCTTGGTGGGTGCGCCGACGCCGTGGTGTCCATCGTCGAGCCCTGTCACAAAAAATTCTGCCATGTGGGAAACCCCTGTGTAACCACGGGATGTGAGTTCACCTTCTATTTTTTGAATTACAGCCCGTAGTTCGGACGTAAGATCCTCAGGCAGAGTGGTTACAGTGTTATCTGTTTTACTAACAACGTGATAAAGAGGTTTTGTTCCTAATTGTATTTGATACAAACTAGTGCCGTTGTGAAAATACGATCGCCGCACAAGGTTCAGCTCCTCAAATGCAGCCAGACAACGATAGACCGTTACAAGATCGCATGAACGGTTGCTTAGATTATCGTGAATATGTTCTATTGTGACTGGTTGTGTTTGCCGAAA
The DNA here is from genome assembly GCA_025352985.1 of Verrucomicrobiota bacterium. Taxonomy (GTDB): domain Bacteria; phylum Verrucomicrobiota; class Verrucomicrobiia; order Opitutales; family Opitutaceae; genus Rariglobus. Next base: position 24,530 of record JANXRL010000029.1, on the reverse strand, counting down.
GAGTGTGGTGAGGATAGCAATACGTGGAAGTGTAATACGAAGTCCTGCACTTTTTAATCGAGCGCATGCTTGCTCCAACGACTGCTCCAGTGAAAGCGAGGAATTTTCCAAATCGATTATTGGAGGGTTCGTTTGGGTGGCTGAGGTCATATATTTAATTTATGTTTTGTTATGCCATTACACCCATAAGAGAAGCCGAAAATGTAAAATATTTTCTATAGTTTACTTATTTTTTACAAAATGGGAGTGACGTTAAAGTTTCAGAGGTATGCTTGTTAGTTGCGCCTGCTCGATGGTCGTGCACATTCAGTCTTTGAACCCATGCAGGATTTAGATTTTAACGAAATTGTAGGTCTTATTTGCAAAGAAGATCCGCGTTACGACCGCAAGGCGTATGTATTTTTACGCGAAGGGCTTGATTACGCCGTTAAAGAACTTAAAAAAAAGGATACTGAGCGGGCAAAAAGTTCTCTCCATATCACTGGAGCCGAGCTTTTAATGGGATTAAGAGTCTATGCTTTGGATCAATACGGTCCATTAGCTATGACTGTGTTGGAATCGTGGGGGCTTACTCGCTGCATTGATTTTGGGGATATGGTTTTCAATCTTATCGAATATAACGTGTTCAGTAAGACTGATCAGGATAAAAAAGAGGATTTTGCCGAGATTTACACCTTTAAGGACGCTTTTGTTAAACCGTTCTTGCCTAGAAATCCTAGAAAGTCCCATTCGGAATCCACTTCGCGGATTGATGCGCGGTAATGCCTAACCGGCCGTCATGCCGGAAATCGATTGTTTCGACTGCGTCATATTCTGTCCAAAATACTCATTGTCATGACTAAATCTGCTGTTTCATCTGTCGCCGTCGATCTGCGACTTTTAGAGTCCTTCTGGCGGCGGCCTGCTGAACGCATCGTTCTTGCCAATGGACTTGTTTTGCTCGTTCAACGAGACTGTTCGGCACCAGTCGTCTCCGTGCAGGTTTGGGTTAAGACGGGGAGTATTCATGAAGACGCGCTGCTCGGAGGCGGGTTGTCGCACTATCTTGAACACATGCTTTTCAAAGGCACGGTGCGCAGGGCGGGGCGCGAGATTTCCACGACGGTCCAGGCCCACGGCGGTAACATCAACGCCTACACGACCTTTGATCGCACGGTTTACTACATTGACCTGCCGTCCGATCACGTGGGCGTGGCGTTGGATATTCTGGCCGATGCGGTGCTGCACTCCACGTTACCCGCCGACGAGGTGATTAAGGAGAAGGACGTCATCCTCCGCGAAATCGCCATGTGCCAGGACGACCCCGATGATCGTCTGGGCGAAGCGCTTTTCAGCACGGCATTCCGTCAGCATCCTTACCGTTATCCGATCATCGGCCATCGTGATGTCTTCTCAGGCGTGACCCGCGAGGATTTGCTGGCGTATTATCAGGCCCGTTACGTGCCCAACAATCTCGTCGTGGTAGTCGCCGGCGATGTGGACGTGGACGCGGTTCGTGCGCTGGTCGAGCAGCATTTCGGCCCCGCGCCACGCGCGCGCCTCGCGCCGGTGCTGGTGCCGGACGAGCCCGCGCAACTCGCGCCTCGTGCCCAACATCGCTTCGAAGATGTCGAGCTCACCCGCGCAGGACTTGCCTGGCAGGCTCCCGGCCTCACTCACGCGGACACTCCGGCGCTCGATCTCTTGGGCACTTTGCTCGGAAATGGTGACAGTTCCGTGCTCTGGCAGGCGCTCCGCGATGGAAAACGCCTCGTTCACTCCATTGATGCGAGCTGCTGGAATCCCGGCAGCGCGGGGTTGTTCTACATTTCTTTCACCTGCGAGCCTGCAAAGCGCGAGGCGGCGGCGGCCGAGATCCATCGCGAACTCGCCCGCGTGGCGGCTCGCGGCTTTACTGCGGCGCAGCTTCGCAAGGCGCTGCGTCAGGTGGTTGTGGGCGAGATTAACACCCGCAAGACCATGTCCGGCCAAGCGTCGCGACTCGGTGTCGCCGAGGTGGTCGTGGGCGATCTCGATTTCAGTAAAACTTACTTCGGACTGCTGGCGAAGGTGACCAACGTAGAACTGCGCCGCGTGTTGAAGGCTTATCTCGTGCCCTCGCGTCTCACCGAGATTTCGCTCAATCCGAAGCTCGCGTTCGCCGCTAAGAAAGCCTCGGTAAAAAACGAAGACGCGGCGAGACCCTTCACGATGCAAACGCTGCCGAATGGCGCGCGCCTGCTCGCGAAGCCCGACATGCGTTTGCCGAATCTGCACTTGCGGCTGCTACTCGAAGGCGGACCGTTGCACGAGTTTCCCGGGCAACGCGGAGCCACCGCGCTGATGGCCACGCTGCTGACCCGAGACACTCGCAAACGCACGGCGGCCGAGGTGGCCCGTTTTATCGAGGAAGTTGGTGGATCATTTTATCCGTTCTCGGGCAACAACAGCTTCGGACTGGCGGTCGAGGTGCTGCCGGGCGATGTGGACCGCGCGCTTGCCTTGCTGGGCGACGCCGTGCTCGCGCCAGCTTTTAAGAAATCCAGCTTCGAAATCGAGCGGGACGCTCAGACAGCCGCGTTGCAGCAGGACGCCGACGATGTGGTCACGGTCGGGCGGAAGCTCTTGCGGAAGAAATTCTTTGGTGGGCATCCGTTTGCCATCGACGCGCAGGGAACCATCGAAGGGCTTGCCGCGCTGAAGCCAACGGACCTCACTGCGCTGTGGAAGCGCGTTGGTGTGGCGGGTAATGTCGTGCTGGTGGCGACGGGCGATTTTGAGCCAAAGGTGCTTTTACCGAAGCTGAAGGAGTTTCTCGGGCGTCTGCCACAGGGGAAACAACCCGCGCGCATGGCAAAGTTTTCGGCGCCCGCCGAGGTCGGCGATTTCGTGGAGAACCAACCGCGCGAGCAAGCGGTGGTTTTCCAGGCGTTTCCTGGGCCGGGGCTCTTGACCGCAGATTACTACACCGGCGAAGTGGCCGACGAGTTGTTCAGCGGGATGTCGTCGCGGCTTTTTGAACGTGTGCGCGAAGAGAAGGGACTGGCGTATTTCGTGCGCTCGAGCCGCGTGACGGGCATTGATACGGGCATGTTCACGTTTTACGCCGGCACGGCTCCGGCCACGGCGGATGCGGTGCTCGCGGAGATTGATGCGGAAATCGTGCGCGTGCAGGCGGGCGAGGTGACAGGCGAAGAGTTGCACCGCTGTCAGGTGCGGTTGAAAGCCGGGCGCCGCATGGGCCTGCAAACCAACGCGGCCCGGGCGATGCACGCCGGTTTGAACGCGCTCTACGGCCAGCCGGTGGATGACGCGAAACTCTACGATGAACGCATCGACGCGGTTACGATCGGCGATCTTCAGGCCTTCGCCCAAAAGCGGTTTACGCGTGCACAGCGAGTGCAGTTGATCGTAAGGCCATCCTGATCGTCTTGTATCCGGGTTTCTTGTTTCTTCCGGGATTTCTGTGCGGGCGATTATTGGCGTTGGTAGTAGCGCACGTAGTCGATTTCGAAGCGGTAAGGGAAGAGGGTTTCATCGATTCCCTTTTGGCCTCCCCATGATCCGCCGATCGCAAGATTGAGGATCAGGTATTGCGGTTTGGAAAACGGCCAGACCGCAGAGTCGGTTGATTCCTTGCGGAAGATGAAATAGCGCGTGTCGTCGAATAAAAACTCCAGCCGATCCTCATACCATTCTACGGCATACTCGTGGAATTGCGCCCAAGGCGTATCCGCATCAAGCGAGGCTCCTCGTCCGGTATGTTGGACGTGATTGTAGGCGGTGCAGTGGATGTTGGCGTGGATTTTTTGAGGAGAGAAACCGACGTTTTCCATGATGTCGATTTCGCCGCAGGCGGGCCATCCGACCTTTTTCACATTCTCGCCGAGCGTCCAGATAGCGGGCCAGGTGCCGCGTCCCGCCGGGATTTTGGCCCGCACGGCGACGCGCCCGTAAAGGAAGGTGCGCTTGCCTTTGGTGGTGAGACTGGCGGTCGTGATGGGGTGGCCGGTCCAGTTGTCGTTCCGGCCATCGATCACGAGATTTCCGTTTTCGACGCGGGCGTTTTCCGCACGGTCGCGAGTGTAATACTGTTTTTCTTTGTTGCGCAGGTAGCCCTCTTCGCGATTTCACGCGGCGGGATCGGGCGTGCCGTCTTGGTTAAATTAGTCAGTCCATACCAGTTTCCATCGGGACGGGTTGAAGGGAACTTTCTCGGACTTTGAATCTGAGGTGCCAGACAGGCCGTTGGAGGGTTTGGGTTGATCTGCGGCGAAAGCGGATGAAGCGATCAGAATCAGGGCAGTGAGGCGCAGGGAATACACGGCCTCGAAAGCGTGCATCCGTCGTTTGGTCACGACTTGGTGCGTTCGGCGAAGCCGCCGCTCCACTTGAGCTTGGCGCGGACGACCTCGAAGTGGGAGTAACCAATGCGCTGCGCGAGCGGCAGAAGCTGGGCGGCGACGGAGATTTCTACGGGTGAATCGGCGCAGACTTTCAAATCGCGCTGGCCGTCCATCGCGACGAGCAGGCGGGACTCGGCGTTGCAGTTGTAGATGCTTAGTTTCACGCCTTCGCGGAAGATGATCGAGCGGTTGCTCAACGTGTGCGGGCAGATGGGCGTCATCGCGATGACGTTTGCGCCCGGGTGTATCAATGGTCCGCCGGCGGAGAGGTTGTAGGCGGTCGATCCGGTGGGCGTCGCGAAAATGAGACCATCGCAGTAATAGTCGGTGACGAGTTCGTCGTCGGCCCAGACTTCGAGGCGGACGATGCGTGAGTTGACCGCTTCTTTGATGAGCACGTCGTTGAGGGCTAGGTCCTGCTGGCCGGGACCAGACGAGCATTCGAGCATCGTGCGGTAGGTCACCTGAAATGCTCCGGTGAGCAGGGCGGAAAACTGGCTGCGCGCTTCGTCGGCCGAGAAAGTTGTCAGGAAACCGAGACTGCCGCGGTTGATGCCGATGATAGGAACCTGTTCGCGGGCGGCCTCGCGGGCCACGCCGAGGAGGGTGCCGTCGCCGCCGATCACGCAGCACGCGTCCTGTCCCTTAAGAAAACCGAGGGGAATCGGAAAGGTGCTGGTGCTTTTGACCGTCACGCCCGCCTCGGAGGCAAGGACCCGCAACGTCGCCGCCAGCTCGGGTGCGCCGGCTTTCTGATCGTTGACGACAAAGGCGAGGTTGCGGATGGGCGGCATGGCGGAGGTGGAAACCAGTGACGAATATCAATGAGCACTAATTTCGGATGAGGTGAAACCACGAAACACGCGAAATATGCGAAAGTAACCGAACCGGAGATAGGAACGTGGGAGCCTGCTCGCAGGCTCCTACTTTTTCTGCAATCCCATTAAAAACTCGCGGTTGCCGTCGGTGCCGGTGATGGGGCTGTCCATCGTGCCGATGAGCTGTGCGCCGGGAAGTTGGGTGAGGGCGAACTTCTTGATGTCGGCGAGGACGGCGTCCTGCACGGCTGCGTCGCGGATGATGCCTCGGCCTTTGTCCACCTCGGCTTTGCCGGCCTCGAACTGGGGTTTCACGAGGGCGACGAGCGTGCCGCCCGGAGCGACGAATGGCCAGACTGCGGGCAGCACGCTTTTGAGGGAGATGAACGACAGGTCCATAACGACAGCCTCGAACGCGGCGCGCGGCAGGTCGCCTGGGGTGAGGTGGCGGGCGTTGATTTTTTCGAGATTGATGACGCGCGGGTCGGCCTGAAGTTTGGGGTGCAACTGTGCGCGGCCCACGTCAACGCACACGGCGTCGAGGGCGCCGGCCTGGAGCGCACAGTCGGTGAAGCCGCCCGTGGATGCGCCGACGTCGAGCAGATGCGCGCCGCTCAGGTTGAGGGAGAATTTTTCGATGAAGCCATGGAGTTTTTCGCCGCCGCGGGAGACGTAGCGGGGAGGTTGCTCGATGAGGAGGTCGAGGTCGGCGGGGAACTCCTTGCCGGGTTTGTCGAGGCGGGTGGTGCCGTGGAGAACGCGGCCTGACATGATCAATGCCTTGGCCTGCGAGCGGGAGTCGGCCAGGCCGCGGGCGACGAGGAGTTCGTCGAGGCGTTGTTTGGGCATGGCCATGGTCAGCGGAGTTTTTGACGAGCGGGGGACCAGCAGGTGGTGCGTCCGCCCACGGTTTCGCGGAGGAGGAGTGCACGGGTCTTGGGGCACTTGCCACCGTTTTCCCAGCGGTGACGGAAGAGCCAGGTTTTCGGGGGATCGACGAGGGTGGGTGAATCGGCGTTGCCGATGATCTTGATCGCGTGCTCGGCGACCCAGCGGGTTTCGTGCTGGAGGGCGGCGGTTTCTTTTTCTGTGAGGGAGCCGGCGAGGCGCCTGGGATGGAGGGCGGCGCGCCAGAGGATTTCGTCGGCCATCCAATTGCCGATGCCGGGAAAACGCTCCTGCATGAGCAACACGGCCTTGATGGGCGTGCGGGCACGACGGCGTAGGAAGGTCGCGACTGCTTCGATAGTGAAAGCGGAGGAGAGAACGGCGGGGGCGATGCTAGCCCACCAGTCGGGCGCGGTAGGGCCGACGTGGAACTGCACGCGTCCGAACATGCGGAAATCGGCGAACACAAGGGCGCGGTCGCCTTGCACGAGCACGAGATGGTCGCGTTTTTGCGGGACATAGTCGGCCGGCTGTAGGTTGAGTTCGCCGGTCATGCCAAGGTGAATGCCGAGCCAGGCATCGCCGCTGGCGCAGAAGAGCATCTGCTTCGCGGCGGCTTCAGAGGAGAGCAGCGTCGCTCCGGTGAGGCGGTGGGCGAGTAGCGCTGGGTCGCAGGTTTTGAAGACGCCGGCGTGGGCGTGGAGGAGGACGCGGTCGATTGCGTGGCCGAGGCCGGGATTCCAGCGACGGCGGAAGAATTCGACTTCGGCGAGTTCGGGCATGGGTTTGGTGTATGAGCCCATTTATGGGCGATAGAATCGTGAGGGTTGGCGGAGGGTTAATCGCCCATAAATGGGCTCCTACATTTTCAGAATTAGCGGATTTCCCAGTCGTAGTGGAACGATGAAAGCATTCTAGGCTTTGCATCGGTGACCTGCACGACGTCCTCGATGCGGCAGCCGCCGAGGCCGGGATAATAGAGGCCGGGCTCGACGGTGACGACGGAGCCTTTTTTTAAAATGTAATCGACGGCGGAGAGGCGCGGGGCTTCGTGGACTTCTAGGCCTAGGCCGTGGCCGGTGCCGTGGAAAAAACCCACGGAGCCTTTGGATGTCCGTTTGGTTTCGAAGCCGTGGCGGGCGAAGGTGTCGAGGCACTGCTGGTGGACGTGGCGGCCGTTGACGCCGGCGCGGATGACGTGGAGCGCGGCGAGCTGCGCGGTGCGAACGGCGGCGACGAGGTTGTGCTGAGCCTCGCTGGCGCGGCCTTTGAGGAAGGTGCGCGTCATGTCTCCGTGGTAGCCGGTGGCCGAGACGCGGGGGAAAACATCCACGATGATGAGCTCGTTGGCGCGGAGCGGACCGTGTCCGCGCTCGTGAGGGTCGCATGCTTGGTCGCCGCCGGCGGCGATGGTGTCGATGGAGAGTGCGCCGGCTTCAAGGCAAGCGATTTCGACGGCGGTCTTGAGGATTTGCGAGGTGAGCGGGCAGCCGTTGAGAAGGAGCTTTCCGGCTTTGATCTTGCTGGCGCGGAGAACTTTTCCGGCGGCGGCGATACCGAGGGCGCTGCACCGGTTGCCCTCGCGGATGGCGGCGGCTTCGACGGCGGTCTTGATCTCGCGTTCGGGGAAGAGCGCAGCGACGGGCTTGAGTTTGAGGCCGAGGGCGCGGAGGCGGTCGCAGAGGCCGGAGGGGAAATCGTCCGAGATATCGAAGGATTTTTGCCGATAGTGGCGGGCTAGGAGGGCGATGACCTCGGCGGCGCCGACTTTGGTTTTTGGGTGGTGTCCCCGGGCTTTTTTTAGCCACGGTTCCAAGGGTAGCACGATGTCGAAGCTGGAGGATTTACGGGCGCGGCCGAATTCGAGGGCGTTGAGGACGGCGATTTTTTTTCGGCCGAGGCCCAGGGCGATGAACGGGTCGGGCGCGTTGAAATGCCCGAAGTGGAGCATGTCGGCGCTGCGGGCGGTGTCGGCGTAGAGGAGGAAGGCGGTGTCGGTGCGGGCCACGATGAAGTTGTATTTGGCTGGGAGATGACTACTCAGCCAGTCCGTGAAAAACGCAAATCCGGTTTCGTCGCTCGTTCGTCTTCTGGTGGTCTCTGTTGCGCTCCTGGCCGTGACCGGCTGTGGACGTGGAGACGCGCCGCAGACGCCTACGCCTAGGGCAGCAAAGACAATGGCGGATTATTTTGCCATCAAGGTGGGCGACCAGACGGTGCAGATGGAACTGGCGGTGGGGATGGGCGAGATGCAGCACGGCCTGATGGGGCGGCGCGACCTGAAGCCGGACCAAGGGATGATTTTTGTCTATGACAAGCCCCAGCAACAGAGTTTCTGGATGCGCGACACGCCGACGCCACTGGACGTGGGTTTTTTCGACGCGAACGGCGTGCTGGTAGAAATCTATCCGATGTATCCCTTCGACGAGACGCCGGTGAAGTCGCGGAGCGAGGCGCTGAAGTTTGCGCTGGAGATGAACCAAGGGTGGTTCGCGATGCACAAGGTGAAGACCGGCGCGAAGCTTGACATCAAGGCACTGGCGGCGGCGCTGCAGGCACGTGGTTTTGATCCGGCGCCGTATGTGGGCGCCCAGTGACGAATCACTCCAGCCGGCCGCGGCGGGCGTCTTTGCCCTTGGCTTGGTCGGTGGGGATTTCGTTGTCGGTCTTTAGCATGAGGACGGGGTTCTTCGTCTTGATGCTTACGCCGACCTCTTTGAAATGCTTGGCGGGGACGTTTTCGAGGGCCTCACCCACGGTCTTGGCGGGCATGAGCCGGCCCTTCTTCGTGGTGTTGAATTCGTAGACGGCCTTGAAAATGCGGTCCTGCGTGGTAAGGACGCTTTCGTTTTCGGGAACTTGGAGCACCCAGCCGGCGAAGTCGTTGCCTTCGGGAAGGCGGCCTTCGGGATCGGAGATGAGGATGACGAACTGTTTTTTTACGGTGGGCGGCTTCTCCTCGTCCAACTCGGGTTGCACGAGGAGGTTCATCTCCTCGACGATCTGGCGGAGGAGGGCGGGTTCGATCTCGTTTCGCTTGAGGATTTCGGCTACCTTATTGACGTCGATTTTCGGCATGGAACTTTGGGTCGGTTTTGACACACGAAGGGCACGCTTCCCCTGAAGCGACAACAAAAACATGGACACGGTTTTAAAAGCTCAGCGCGACGACGAGGTCTTTGACGTAGTCAATGACCGGGACGAGGTTGTCGGCCAGGCCACGCGAAAAAAGGTCCACGCCAAACGGCTGTGGCACAGGGCGGTGCACGCGCTAGTCTTTGGGCGGGACGGCAGGGTGTTTTTGCAGAAGCGCTCGATGCTCAAGGACACTTCGCCGGGGTGTTGGGATTCCTCGTGCTCGGGGCATCTCGACAGCGGGGAAGGCTACGACGCGGCGGTGGTGCGCGAACTGGGCGAGGAGATCGGACTCGCGGTGAAAGCGGAGAACGGGCTCAAGGCTGTTTTCAAAGTGGAGGCGCGCCGGGAAACGGGCTGGGAGTTCGTGTGGGTTTACTGTCTGGAAAGCGAGGGTCCGTTTGAACTTCATCCGGCAGAGGTAGAGGACGGCGCGTGGTTCACCACCGACGAGGTGACTCAAGGGATCGTCGAGCGACCCAAGGAATTCACACGTTCATTCAAGTTTATCTGGATGGTCCGGGCCGGGATGGTTTCGAGATGAAGACGGGCTTGTCCCGCAGGGCCTCGATCTCCGCGAACTGCTTGGGCGAGATCAGGCGGCGGGGGACGCGGCGGTTGGCCTCGTCGATAAGTTTGTCCCAATCTGTTTCTGAGGGAGGGTAGGTTTCCCACGAGGTGTGGTGACCCTGCTTTCGCGTCCACTCGGCTTTGCCGCCGTGGATGCGCACACAGATCTGATATTTCCCGTCTTCGGGGGTTTTGTCCCACCAGCCAAACTCCATCGCCATAGGTGAGTGATTAAAGGCTCAGGGTGGGGCTTCCGCCAGCGGAAACGGAGGGTAGTTTTATTTGGAACTCGGGGAATCGGGAACGGAGATGGGCTTGTCGTCGGGGCGGATCGGTGCGGGGATAAGCTCGTGATGTCACTTTTCATCAAGATTTTCATAGTTTTCGTTTTGACTTGGGGCACGTTGGTGCGCGCGGATTTTGCAGACGACTTGGCGAGGATCCACATGGAGGCGATCGGAGGGTTTGAAAACCTGGTTATGCTCAAGGCGCTGAGGGCGACCGGCGTCACCAAGATCGACGGTGAGGATCTGCGTTTTGTGATGTGGGCGGCGCGGCCCAACCTGATCCGCACGGAAACCACGTCGAAGGGGCGCGTGTTGACGCAGGGCTGGGACGGCGTGAATCCGCCTTGGCTGATGGATTCCAAGAACGGCGGCATCCGTGAAATGGGGGCGGTGGCGGCGCGCGCTTTCGATGCGGATGCGGAGTTTGACGATCCGCTGGTGCTGAAAGGATCGCGGCGGATATCGGTGGATTACGCGGGCGAGACCGAAATCGACGGCAAACTGGTTTTCAAATTGCTGGTGACGGAGAATTTCACGGAGTCGTTCGTCATCTATCTGGATCGTTCAACCTATTTCATCATCCGGCGCGACATGGAAAAGCCGGGTGTCCACGGTAAGGAGATCGTGATCACCGAATACCAGGAGTTCAGCCCGGTGAACGGCGTCATGCTGCCGCACCGCATTGTTCAAAAGGTGGCGGGGCGGGTGTATTACGAAACCTTGTTGGAGCAGATCGACGCCAACCCTCTGATCACCCCCGGGCTTTTTTCTCGGCCGCTTGTCGCGGTGAAACCTCAGGGATCAGCGTCCGCCCAGAAGTGAAGACAGGCCGCTGATATCGAGCTTGTGATAGCCGGCCGGAGGGTTGAAGACGGCTTCTGCCTGCGGTGATTTTTCCATGGACACGACCTCCATGCGAAAATTGGTCACGCCTTGGGGGGTCTTGCCGATGACACGCATCGGGAAACCTCCTTGGTTTATCAGTTCCCGCTCGACCGCGCCGTGCGCCAAAGGCTGGAGGGTGGCGGCGGCGCGGGGCGAACCGAAGCCGGGCGCGATCCAGATTTCGGTGACGCCGTCTTGATCCTTGTAGAGGTATTTGACGCAGGGCTGGCCGAGTAAAACGAGGGTCTCCGTGGTTTTTAAAAGCGTGGCCTTGCCTTGGGTCTGCCGCGTGGTGATCAGCTTACCGACGGCGTCGCGGATGGGCATGACCGCATATAACGGCTGGCCAAGGGTGAGCATGGAAGCTTCGCCGCGAACGAAATCCGCCAAGGCGATGAGTTTGCCGTTATCGGGCGATGGCATGGTCATCTCGACGCGCAAGAAATCCGGTTTCATCGCGCAGGAAACGGCGCGGCTTCCATCGGCATCCTTTATTCGGATTTCCATCCGTCCCTCGAATCCGGGGTCGGTCGCGCGGAGAGGCGGAGCGACGAACAGCATCAGACCTACGAGCACGGGCAGGAATTTCATGAGGGAGTGTGTTAACGGGAGACCGGCGCGGTCGCAAGAGGGGTGTTTCGGCACTTGCCAGCGTGAGGGGCGGCGGGTTGGAGTCACGCTATGGCTCTTTTCGGATCCCTTGAGACCCTGCGCTCGCAACTAACAACAAGTCCGGCGTTTGAGCGGGCGTTTGCCTATGTCGAGGAATGTCTGCGGACAGACTCGGCCGCCCACCGGCGAATAAACAAGGTGAAGGTTGGCGATACCGAGCGGGTTGAGCTGGGCGGCGGGGTGTTCGCGTTGGAGCAGGCTTATCAAGCAAAGCCGCGCGCCGAGGGTCGCTGGGAATCGCATCGCGCCTACATCGACGTGCAAGTGATTGTGGAGGGCGACGAGCTCATGGAGGCGACTGACGTGAACCGGCTGTCTATCCAAGAAGATCGCACGCCTGCGAATGATGTTCTGTTTTATCATTCGTTCGATGACGGGTCCGTGCTGCGCATCAAGGCGGGTGAGGCGGCGGTGTTTTTCCCGATCGATGCGCACAAACCGTCGCTGGCCGCAGGTTCGCTCGCGCTGGTGCGCAAAACCGTGGTGAAGGTTCCTGTCGCTTGAACTACCGTCACCACTACCACGCGGGCAATTTTGCCGACGTGATGAAACATGCCGCGCTGGTGCGCCTCGTGCGCGCCATGCAACGCAAGACCAGGGGTTTTCTCTATGTCGATACCCACGCGGGTCGCGGCCGCTACGATCTCGAGACGGCGGCGCGCGGCGACACGCTGGAGCGCAAGGCGGAGTGGCCGGACGGCATCGGCCGCCTGTGGAGCCGCGCGAAACTGCCCGAGGCGCTCGCCGATTACGTCGGACTGGTGCGCGCCTACGATCAGAAGCTGGGTAACCTGGAGCCGCAGCCGCGTTTTTATCCCGGCTCGCCGCGCTTGATGCGCCTCCTGATGCGTCCGCAGGACCGGCTGGCTTTGTTTGAAAAACAACCGACGGAAGCTTCGGCGCTGCGGGCGGAGTTCGCGCGTTCGAGCGGCGTGGGCGTGCAGGCGGCGGACGGCTACGCAGGTCTGCGCGGACAACTGCCTCCTCCGGAAAAACGGGCGCTTGTCCTGATCGATCCGCCATTTGAGGGAAAAGACGAGTTTTCGCGGGTGGTAAAAACAGTGGAGGACGGGCTGGGCCGGCTGCCGTCGGCGGTGTTTGCGATTTGGTATCCGCTCACCGAACGGGCGCGTGTCGATATGTTTTTTGACGAGTTGATGGCGTTGAAACTGCCGCCGGCGTTTGCGCTGGAGTTGGAGATCGTGGACCCGCAGCACGCGTTGAAGATGAAAGGTTGCGGCCTCGTGGTGATCAACCCGCCTTGGGAGATCGACAAGGAGCTCGCGCCGATGAACTCGTGGCTCGCGGAAGTGCTGGCGCAGGCGCCGGGCGGCCGGGCGACGTTGCGCTGGCTCGTCCGCGAGAATTGAGCGGGAGCGGGCTTGCCGCAGGCGATGCGGAGCTTCACGGTTTTGGGCATGAGCTTTTCCTTTCGCGCATTCTCTTTCTGTGTGGCTGCTGCCATGACTCCGGTTGTTTTCGCCGCCTACACGATGGCCGCGCCCCAGATGTCTTCAATGGCCTCGGCTCTGGAATCGCTTTCAAGTTCTGATCTGGCCGCCGGGCTGAAGAGCGGGTTGGGAACCGCGTTGGAAGCGGCGCTGGCGAAAATGGTGCAGCCCGGCGCGCTCACGATTTCGGCTCCGAAGGCTTTGGCGAAGATAGAGGCGGCCTCGGGAAACGCCGTGCAGGCCGACGGCATGACGGTGGCGTTGAATGCGGCGGTCGCGAAAGTAGCCCCGCAGGCGGCCGAGTTGATGCGCGCTGCCTTCAAGGAAGTGAAGATCGCGGATGCGAAGACCGCTTTGCTCAACGCTCCCGCCGGGGGCACGCAATACCTGCAAAAGACGATGGGGCCGGCTTTGCGCGAGAAGCTGATGCCCTTGGTGAATGAAGCAGTCGCCGCCGCTGGGGTGGAAGCAAAGACGAAGGCTTTGCTCGCCACGGTGGGACCTTTGGCGTCGCTCGCCGGCGGCAAGAGCCTTGCCGACATCAATGGCTACGTTTGCGATCAGGTAATCAGCAAAGGCTTTCAGTTTATGTCGAAGGAAGAGGCCGTCATCCGCGCCAATCCTTCGCTGCTTAAAAATGCTCTTTCCGAAAAGGTTTTCAGCCTGATTAGAAAGTGACCTGCGCGCGGGTCCAGCCCTGACAAGCCGGGATTAACCGCTCCCGCCCTACCAAAAATCTATCAATGCCTGCGCGTTATCTGGTCTTGCGGATTTCCGTCGCGCGCAGGGATGTGAATGGGACTTCGGCGGAGACGTTGACGCTCGCAGGCAGGTCGGGGGCGCGAAAAACGGGCTTGTTCCACTGGACGTCAAACGAGGCGATCTCGAAGGTCAGAAATGGTTGGGCTTTGGGTGCAGGGGAGGGTGCTTGGCAAAACATGGGTAATGGGGTGTTTGATAAAAAAGGCTGGAATTGGCGCCCTTGACGATTCGATTAAGCGGGGGTGAACAAACTAATTAGAAACTCTACTCCTGCGCAGGCGACGCGAAGAAGAGCTACGTGGAGGTAGATGGAAGTGTTTCGCTTTGGTTTAGGCTGCGACTTCGGCTAGAAGATTATTTGGGATGATTGTGATACGGCCAATTTAGGGAGGCCGTTCGAGAAACTGCGCGCTAAAATTGATAAAACTCGCCCAGACCCCTTTTGACGGGGGTCTGCGCCAGCGGGTATGATCCGGACCTAGGTGACAAACTGTCCGGAGACATGGGTGCCACTTGATCGAGATAGATTTGATAGTCGAGGCTGGGTTCTGGTGGTTGGGAGGGTGGGATCGGAGGGCGTGCGATGTAGGCCGGAGGCCGGAATCGCGCGACTTCCGGCTCGTAGTTGAGGTTGCCGAGGTGGAGATTGGCGAAGTGGAGTTCGGTGGTGCCCTCGCAGCTTTGATGAAGGGCGAGCTGTTTGCCGGCGAAAACTTCGCCGACGAAGTAGTGATGGCCGTCGTGCCAGAGGTATCCGCTGGAAGACACGGTCTTAACCTCCTGGCCGGAGAGATAGACCAGAGGCCTGTCATGCTCGTTGAGACGGCGTGCTCTGGGCTGGTAAACCGAGGCCGGGGTGCGTTGGCCCAGCGACTCGTGGGGACGTTCGTGGTTGAACTCATGACGCCAGCGTTCGAAGCGGCGTTGTTGGGCGCGGAGGTTGACCGAAGGTGGCTGGATAGCCTCGGCTTTGAGGTCCCGGTGCCTGCGTTCGTGAGTGCCGTTGTCCTGGGGAGAGGCTGGCCGACTGAATTCGACTTCGACGCCTTGCCCAACCCACCAGGCGCTCAGGGCGGAGAGCCTGCCCAGGCCGTGAGACGAAGGGCGAACCGAGGTCGCAGTGGATCACCTCGGGCAGTCTGTGGTGGCGCATCAGGCCTTGGAAGATGCGCAGCGTGCCCTTGTATTGGTGGTTGGGCAGAGCCGTCGGTGCAGAGGATGTAGTGGTCGCGGACCGTGAGAGGATCGCAGCACTGCCCGTCGCCGAGGGTGAACCAGCCTTTGAAGTCCACCGTCCAGACGTGGTTGGGCTGGGTCGCCTGGGTGCAGCCGTGGGCGTCGGTGTGATGAACGCCGGGACGCCGTCGGCGGCGGACACTCGGGCCGTGTCGCTTCAGCACCCCGGTGATCGTGGTGCACGCCGGCCGGCGGGGCGATGCCGTGCCGGGTCTCCAGCATCACGCGCAGCTTCTTCGGCCCCCATGCGCGGTGCAGACGCCGCTCCGCGAGGATCAAGACGGTGATCGCTTCTTCGGCGCTGGCCGGACTGTGCAGCGGACGCGAGGATCTCGGGGCCAGGGCTTTAAAGCCTCCGAGCGCGTAGCGTTCCAGATGCTTGTAAGGCCGTCTTCCGGCTGATGCCAAACTGCTCGCACAGCTCCGTGAGCGCAAAACGCTCCGTCTGCGCCAGCGCGATGAATCGGGTTAACTCTTCCATTGGGGTCGTGATTTTCCAGGGCATATGCCCCACAGTGTAACCTACGTCCCCGGGCAACTTGTCGCCTAGGTCTCCGGATTCATACCCGTCCCGCGCGTGGGGCGCGGGA
This sequence comes from Verrucomicrobiota bacterium, assembly GCA_025352985.1. Taxonomy (GTDB): domain Bacteria; phylum Verrucomicrobiota; class Verrucomicrobiia; order Opitutales; family Opitutaceae; genus Rariglobus. The sequence goes on along the minus strand of JANXRL010000029.1, from coordinate 8,851 downwards.
CGGGGCGGAGGGGGCTCAGGCGACTTTTTGCGGAGGGTTGGTGCGCGTGGCGAAGGCTGCTGGCTGTTTTTGGGGCAGGGTGAGGGTGAGGACACCATCCCGGATTTCGGCCTGAAGGGCGGTGTAATCATAGCCGTGACCCAGCCGCAGGCGCAGCTCGTAGTCGCGCTGCGCGCCTTCGAGGTGGAGCGACTGCCAGTTAATGCGGACGAAGTGGGTCTTGCGCGCGGTGACGGTGAGGTCGGGGCCGCGCGTGGTGATCTCCACCCCGGAGGCGTCCACGCCAGGCACGTAGATGACAACTTGGAGGGTGTCGTCCTGCTCGCGGCAGTCGTAGTGCGGCTTCCGGGCGGCGGCAACGGGTGCCGTCGCGTTTGGGCTGCGGGTGTCGGAGCGGGCGGGATCGAGCGGGTGGATGATCGTGTTCATGGCAAAAGTGGAAATTTGAAAAGGTGTTTTCGGGTGGGTTGGGAATACGCGGTGGCATCCTTAGGCTGGGGGCCTACGGGCTTCTTCAGGTTGGGCTAAACGTTATTCCGTTGGACGGAGGTTTAGGCCTGAGAGCCCGTGCCTTGAGTGGATTTGGACCACTGTTGGGCGACGAACGGACGCATCTGGATGCAGCAAATCACAACAGCCTTCGTGATCGAAGTGCTGGCGTAGCCGTGGAGATGTTGGTGGGTCCGGATCATTGAGACATGAACAATAAAGCACAATGCAGCCGTCGTGCCAAGTGTGATGGCGATTTGTCGCGCAACCGTCACGCCGACGGGGCGGCGGCCGGGACGAGGACGCGCAGGCTCTGCGGGCGGACGACGATCTCGACGATGGCACCGGTTTCGTGGACTTCGCCGTCGGTGTGGATGAGCCCGGGGGCGGCCCGGCCGATGGTGAAATGCGCACCTCGAAGGCGGGAGATGTTTTTGCCTTCGCCGAGGCATCCGGTGAAGAGTCGGCCGACGAGCGGAAGGGAGTTGAGGCAGGAGACGCGCCGGATGACGGTGAGATCGAGCAGGCCGTCGTCGAGGCGGGCGCCGGGGGCGATGATACAGTTATTCCCGTATTGGTCGGAGTTGGCGACCGCTATGATGAAGGCCGGGGTGATCAGGGAGTCCGGGCCACTGCGGATGTGATAAGTCTGCGGGCGATAATGGGGGAAGGCACCGCAGATCGTTGTGACATAGGACGTGAGGCCGCGTCGGGCGAGCTGGTTGAAGCGCCGGCTGATCTCGGCATCGAAGCCCATGCCCATGGCGTTGAAAAAGGGAATCCCGTTGGCGGTGCCGGTGTCGATGGCGTGCACGCGGCCATGGCGCAGGGTGTCGAAGGCGAACTGATCCGGGTGCGGGATGCCGAGGTGCCGCCCGAGCCCGTTACCCGAGCCGCAGGGAACGAGGCCGAGCACCGCGCCGGTGCCGACGAGGGCGGCGGCGACTTCGTTCAGAGTGCCGTCGCCGCCGATGGCGACCACTCGTTCGCAGCCGTCGTTGACTGCCTGGCGGGCGAGTTCGTTGGCATGGCGGGCGCGCTCCGTGAGGACGAGTTTCGCCTGCGGGGCGTGGTCGCGCATGAAGGCACGGGTGAGCTCTAGCAGCGGCGGCCTGCCGACGTGGTGCCCTGAGCGGGGGTTGAAGATGAAGCGGGTTTTGACCACCGCGCGCATACTGGCAAAGAATCACGCGATTGACACGGTCAAATGGGTGCGGCCGGGCGGGGCGAAAAACCGGGACGAGAACACTAATGTCTCGCGAACGGATGAATCGGCACGAAGGAATAAGGAAACGTATGAGCCATACCCTCCATGTTCTGACCGGGCCGACGGCCGTCGGGAAAACCGAGCTGGCGCTGCGCTGGGCGGTGGCCAATCACGCGGAAATCGTGTCGTGCGATGCGCTGTTGTTTTACCGCGGCATGGACATCGGCACGGCCAAGCCGACTGCGACGGAACGGGCGCGGGTGCCGCATCATCTCATCGATGTGTGCGAGGTAAATGAGCGGATGGATGTCACTTATTACGTGACAAAGGCGCAGGCGGCGGTATCGGAGATCGCGGCGCGGGGGCGGAAGGTTTTGATCACGGGCGGCAGCGGATTTTATCTGAAGGCGTTTTTCGCGCCGGTGGCCGATGCGGTGGCGGTAGTGCCGGCTTTGCGCGCCGAGATCGAGGCAAAGCTGGCGGTGGAGGGTTTGGCGTCGCTGGTGGCTGAGTTGCGCGGGCTGAATCCGGATGGGCTGGGGGGGCTGGACACGGACAACCCGCGACGGGTCACGCGGGCGTTGGAGCGATGCCGGAGCGCGGGGCGGACGTTGCGCGAGCTGGCGGAGGATTTCGCGCGCCAGCCGGGGGCGTTCGATGGATGGACGGTGCGTTGCACGCGTTTGGATCGCGCACCGGATGAGCTGGACCGGCGGATCAAGGCGCGCGTTGACGCGATGCTGGCGGGCGGGTTGGCGGAGGAAGTGCGGCGGCTGCGGGCGGCGGGATTGGAGGAAAATCCGAGTGCATCGCGGGCGATTGGTTATCGGGAGACCTTCGCCATGCTGGACGGGAAATTGCCGGAGTCGGAGCTGGCGGGCGAGATCGTGAAGAATACGCGTGCGCTGGTGAAGAAGCAGCGGACGTGGTTCCGCACGCAGTTGCCGGAGCACCGCGTCGTCGCGGCGGCAGAGGCGAGGGTGGAGACGCTGTTTGCCTGAGATACTGGGAGGGTTTAGTCCTCCAGTTTGATCTTGTAGCGATCCAGCGAGCTGCCTTCGAGGCGGGCGAGGTCGGCGAGGGAGAGGTGCAGGTTGACGCGTGCCTGGAGCTCGTTGACGCGGGCGGCGTCGAGGTCGGCTTGGGACTGCTGCACGAAGCGGAAGGTGGAAAGGCCGGCTTCGTAGCGGGCTTTCTCGAACTCGAACTGCTTCTCGCTCAACTCGGTGGAGAGAGAGGAAATCTCCACGCTTTCGCGGTTGGTTTCGAAGGAGCGGATGGCGGTGCGAACTTGCACGAAGATGTTTTGGTCGAGCTGGCGCAGGGAGGACTCCTGCTGGTTGAGGTTCGACATGGCCTGGCGGTAGGCGGCGCGCTCGGCCCGCAGGCCCCACGGGAAGGTGAGGGTGAGATCGACCTGCCAGTTGTAGGCGTCGCCCGACCAGGCGTTGCCGGCGGCGCTGCCGTAGGAGTCGCGGTCGTTGCCGTTGTAGCCGATGGCGCCGCCGAGATCGAGGGAGGGGAGGCGATTGCTTTTGGCGACTAGGGCGTCGAGCTTCAGTTGTTCGGCGTAGGTTTTGCCCGCAGCGTAGTCGGGCTGGTTGGCGAGGGCGAGGGCGTAGGAGTGATCGAAGGAAACCGGGGGCAGGGAATCGTCGGGGAGCCGCACGTCGCCCGGGGCGGAGTCGAACTCGAACTGGCCGATAAGCCGGAGGAGCGAGTCCTCGTTGTTGCGCACGGTCTGCTGCGCGAGGAGGATGTTGCGGCGGGCGGCGGCCACGCCGACCTCCGATTGCAGGACTTCAAGATCGGTGGCGACGCCGGCGGTGCGGCGGGACTTGTTTTCGTCGAGGAGCTTTTGCGCGACCCCGAGGCTGAACCGATAGACCTTCAACTGCTCGCGGGCGAAGGCGAGGTTGTAGAAGGCACCCTCGACGTCGCGGACGACGTTGAGCAGGACGCCCTTAAAATAATAGTTGGCGAGCGTGACGCCGAGCTTGGCGCGGGCGATGGCGGCGCGATTGATGGTGACGCCGGCGCCCTGAAGGAGGGGCTGTTTGACGGAGAGCGTAAGGCCGCTGTTGTAAATGGGATTGTAGGGCGGGGGGGCGGTGTAGGGGCCGACTTTGTAGCGATCCAAGGTGGTGCCGGCGGTGACCGAGGCGCCGGTGACGAGTTTCTGCGTGACCGAAAAACGGGTCAGGTCTTCCTGGGATGTCCGCGTGGGGGCAGCATTGGCGTCTTTGCTGCCGGCGCGGAGGGTGCTGAGGGCGAAGACGGGGTCGTAGCCGGCGTCGGCCGAGATCACGCTGTCACGGGCTTTTTCGGTGGAGAAACGCTGGATCTGCAGGTCGAAGTTTTTGTTGAGGGCGCGATCGACGCATTCCTGAAGTGTCAGCACGGGCGGCACGTTTTCCTCGGCGGAGACGCGGGCGAAAAGGAAAAGCCCCAAGGTTGCGAGAAACACGGACTGGCGGATCATGATGGCTTGGGGAAAATGAAAGGTTTCGGAATGCGAGGAAGGAGCCGTTTATTGTTTTTCAAAGTCACCGTTGGAGGTGCGCTTGAGAATGCTGAAGCCGGCTGACTTGGCTTTTGAGACGGACAGGGGGGCTAAAAGTTTCGGGCTGTTGACGGGCTGCGGCATGGATCTGGAGACGGTTTGACCGCAGGTGGGGCAGGCGGCGAGCACCGGATCTTGGGCGCTCTGGCGATGCTCGAATCCATCGCCACACAGTTTGCACGGGGCTTTGGCGGGGATGTAACGATACAGAGGCATGGGTTACCAAACCACCATGGTGAGTGAGATTTGGCCAGTCGCATTCTGGAGGTTTGCGCCGGCGAGGACAAAAAAAGCGGCCCGTATTAGGGGCCGCTTGAGGGAGCGGGGTTGGTTCCGCTTATTGAGCGACGGCAGGCGCGGATTTGGCGAGTTCGCGTTCGACGAGTTCGCCCAGGTATTCGCTGGCGTCGCGCGAGGCGGTGTAGCGGGCGAGCTTGGCGCTGGTTTCGGTGAATTTGGCGCCGGCCGGGTCGAGGTCGGGGAGCTGTTTGTCGATGGCGTAGGCGATGATGCCTTTGTCGCCGGAGATGATCATCTGCGAGAGGCCGCCTTTTTGGAGGTTCTCGATGGCGCCGTAGAGGGAGTAGTCGATGTCCTTCGGGGGCGTGGCAAGGGTGAAGGCGGGCCAAGTTTTGAGGCTGATCTTCGCGGCGGTGGTGGCGCGGGCGGACTCGACGGCTTTTTCGACGGGGGTTCCGAGTTTGAGGAGAATAGCAAGCGTGGTGCGCAGGCCCTGGCCGAGTTCGACGAAGAGGCGGCGTTTTTCGTTTTCGAGGTAGTCGGCGGTGACGCGGGCCTTGACCTCGGCGAAGGCGGGTTTGCGGGCGGCGATGGTTTCTTTCCAGACGAGGATGGCTGCGCCGCGGGCGGTGGAGACAACGTCGGAGAAGAGGCGGTCGGCGCCGAGCTTGAAGGCTTCGTCGGCGACTTGGGCGCCGCCGACGAGTTCGGCGGGGACGTTGTCGTGGTCGAAGGGGGCGACGGTTTTGAGGGCGAGTTTGCGCGCGGCCAGGAAGGTGTCGAGGCCGGCGGCGGTGATCTTGCCTTCGTAGAGGGCGACGGAGACGTCGGAGGAGGCTTCGGCGGCGAGGCGTTTGGCCTGTTCGAGCTTTACGGCGGCTTCAACCTGCGGACGCACGGCCGCGAAATCAGCATCGGCGCCGGGCGCGGCGATCTTGGCATCGGTCGGTTTGGGGAAGCGGGTGGCGTTGGCGTTGTAGTAAGCACGGACCTCGGCGTCGGTCAGGGTGACCTTGGAGAGGAAATCGGCAGCGGGGAAATCGAGATAATCGAGGCTGACTTTGGGGGCGATTTCGTAGCGGAAGGAGTTGTCTTCAAAATATTTTGTCAGCTCGGTTTCGGCTGGGGTGAGCGTGGGGTTGAAGCTGGCGTAGTCCACGTCGATGGAGGCGATGGTCCAGAGGGAGTCGGCGCGGATGAGCTGGTTTTTGACGTCGCCGGGGAGAACGTAGCCGGGACCTGAGAGGAGTTTCTGGACGTTGTTGTAGGTGACGTCGTCGGAGATGACGCGGAGCACGTCGCTCTCGTGGATGCGGGGATTGGTTTTGAGGCTGTCGCGGAAGGTGGCGTAGGTTTTCGCGTCGAACTTGCCGTCCTGGCCGGCGAAGGCTCGGAGGGTCTGGACGTGGGCGGCGATTTCCTGGTCGGTGGGGCCGGGGAGGTGGAGCTGTTCGGCGAGGTGGAGGGCGGCGTAGCGTTGAAAGGCGTATTGCTGGAATTGCTCGCCTTGCAGGGCGTTGTAACCGGCTTGGAGCATGACGCTGAGGCCGGCGTCGTCCACGAGGCGCTGCTGATCGCCGGAAGAGCCTAGGTTGAGGCCGAAAAAGGTGCGGTTGACGGTTTTATGTCCGCCTTGGCCAATGCCGGAGGAGGGGCCGAACGTGAACACGAACGGGACGACGATGATGATCAACATGCCCAAGAAAATCAGGCGGAAGTGACGCTGGAAGGTTTTCTGAATCCAAGAAATCATAGGGGGAAAAGGGACGATGGTGGGGCGGGCGGGAGGGCTGTCAACGGAAGAGCGGCGGTAGGAAAACCGGAGGGCGGAGAGCGGGGAGCTAGGGCGAAGTGGGGCGGGGCTTTCCGGTCTCCGGTTGCCGCTTCCCGGTTTTTACGAGGCGACGGGATATTCGAGGAGCAACTGGTCGAGGGGCTTTTTGAAAAGCTCGGTGCGTTCGAGACCCTCGATGGTGTCGTTGTAGCGTTTCACGACGGGATCGAGGTCGGCGAGCAGGGGGCCGGCGGCGGGGTCGCCGCCGAAGTCGTCGTCGAGTCGTTTGAACTCGCCGAGGGTGATGCGGTTGAGCGGTCGGGCGGGTTGATAGAGATGGTCGGCGGCGTCGGCACCGTCGGCAGGCGGGATGGGGGTGACGAGGTTCATCTTGACGAGGCGGTTGATGCACTCGTTGAGGATCTGGGTGGGGACTTTCAGGCGGATGCCGAGCTGCGTGGCGGTGCAGGGAGGGAGGCAATTTTGGAAGCGGCGTCCGATGGTGAGGAGAACGATGAGGGAGAGGCGCTCACGCATGGATTCGGCGAGGCTGCTCCAGGCGGCCTGGCTGTTGCGGAAGTTGACGTTTTGAACCGCATAGCTGACTTGGCCTCCCAGCAGGACGAAGAACCAGAACACGTAGAGGCCGAACATCAGGATGGGTAGGATGCCGAGCGAGCCGTAGAGGCTGCGTTGGAGGACGACGCGCTTTAGATAAAGGAAGGCGAGAAAGTTGTTCAGCACGAGCAATGCGGCCACAACGACGGCGCCGATGAAGGCGGCGCGCCACCAGACGTGGGTGTTAGGGATCGTGCGGTAAAAGACGGTGAGCATCGCGACGAGCAGGAGAACGGAGCCGGCCGGAAGGAAGAACCGGAGCACGGACATCACCTCGTCGCCGAAGGGGATTTTCTCAAAGGCGTTGAAGAGCGCGCCAGCGGAAATGCCGGTGACCGCCGCAAAAAAAAGCACCGAGCCGAGCGTGAGGAGCGTCCAATAAAACACGATGCGCATGAGCCAGGAACGGCCGCGGCGCACGCCCCAGATTTCGTTGAAAGACGTTTCCACGGAGGTGAAAAGCTGGAGGACAATCACGATAAGGGTGATCGCTCCCAGCGTGCCGACCGCGCCGTTGCGCGAGCCGGCGATGAAGCCGTTTATCATCTGCACCAGCTCGGGGTCGGCCGCGGGCGATGGCGTCACTGCGTGGGCGTAGGCGGGATTGGTATTCGGCGTGGCATCCGGGGCCGAGGGAAGCTGGCCGGAGTTCTGGAGCTGGCGAAGCTGCGGGGCGATTCGCTCGATGACGCGGCTGAGGGACTTGGCGGCAAGTGCGGGGTCCTGTTTGTCGAGCATGAAGCCCGCGACCAGCATGGTGATGGCGACGAGGGGGCCGAGGCCAAGCAACGAACTGAAACTGAGGGCGGCGGCGCGGCTGGCGGACTTGGTTTCTTCGAGACCGGTGATGGTAATCGAGATGATGCGAAGCACCGCGTATAGGCGGCCGCGCGGGGATTTGTCTCCGAGATACTGCGGCTGCCAGATTTCTCGCCGGTAGGTGGCAAGCAGCTTGATCCAAAGGGGGGCGGGGCTGGCCATGGCAAATCCGCCGGGACTCAAGTCAGCGCGTAGAAGGCATAGCCGAGCATGCCGGCCAAGCCCAGACCGGTCGCTAGTCCGACGCCGAGAAAATTGATGAAGACGGTGCAGAAATAAAGCCCGGTCGAGCCTGCGGCGAGGGCGGCCAGCGGCACGAGACGGCCTTCGGTCCACAACAAAAATCCGGCGAAGCCCAGCCCGAGGGAGGCGGCGAAGCGGACGAGAGGATAAATCTGTGTGACCTGGAGGACCAGTAGTGCAGCGAGCACGGCCTGAAACACGCCCAAAATCGCCAGCGGGTGCTGGATGATTTCAACCGGATCAAGTTTTATCAAGACGTCGATGGACGGGAGGGCATGCGAAGCGGAACTGATTAAGAGCAGCACGATGGCCGCGTAGAGGCCGATGGCGGCGGCGCGTTCGCGGGCGATGGCGGGATCGAGCTTATCCTTGGTTTCGGCGGTGCGGCCTTCGGCGGCGGCGAGCATGTCCTCGACGGAAATCGGGGCGTCCTCCTCCTTGCGCACGTTGAGCGTTTTGATGTTGTCGCGAGCATTGAGCTTGAGGGTCTGTCGTTCGGGGAATATCAGCTTAGAAAGCTCGGCGTTGTCGCCGATGCGCACCCACTGCTCGGTGGTGGCATCGTAAAACAACGTTTCCTTGGTGATTTGGCCGTTCTCGGCCAACGACACGAGATGCTCCTGCGTAAACGGGCCGCGGGCTTCGGTTTCAGACGCGCTACGAACGTAGAATTCCTGCGTGACCATTTGATTGATGAGGATAAAGTGCGCAGACGGAAAGGTGGCGGCAAGAGTGTTTTGCAGGGCGGCGGGCTGGGCGTGCGCCGCGACGGGTTACATGCGGTTCACGGTGCGCAGGCCGAGCAGGTTGAGGCCGGTCTCGAGCATAAGGAGAGTGCGGGCGCACAGCATAAGGCGACGGGCGCGCACGGCGGGGTCGTCGACGGCGACCTTGTTGG
>JANXRL010000183.1 GCA_025352985.1 Verrucomicrobiota bacterium | reverse complement strand
CACCGCCGCCGAACTGACCGCCGCCGAAAACTTCCTCCAGGAAATCGGCCCGCTCGTGCCCGCCCTGCCACCGGTCGCCAAGGCCGCAAAGCCACCCGTCAAGAAACCCTCCGCACCCCTCTCCACCGCGCCCGCGCCGATGATGGCCGCCTCGAAGGCCGACGGCATGAACGGCCCCGTGCGCAACACCGGCGTCCCCGTCAGCCGCGCGCCCCTCCGCCCCTGGGAACTCCTCGCCCAAGCCCTCCTCTTCTCCAACGAATTCATTTACGTCAACTAGCTGCCACCCCTTCTTCCACTCCGCCCATGTCCCACGAAAACTGCTCCCACCGCCTCGCCGCCCCGCTCACGCGCAAAGAGTTTCTCAAGCTCACCGGCATGAGCCTGGGTGCCCTCGCCCTCGGCACGATCTTCACCGACACCCTCGCGGCCGAAGCCCCGCCCGTCATGCCGCTCGACCTCCTCCCCCGCAACCCGCCCCTGCCCGCCAAGGCCAAACACGTCATTCACATCTTCGCCGGCGGCGCGCCCTCCCACCTCGACACCTTCGACTACAAGCCATCGATGGACCGCTACCGCGACCACACCGTCGGTGGCCTCAGCGGCGTCATCTGGCCCACCCCGTTCAAGTTCGAGCCCTGCGGCCGCGGCGGCGTGCAGATCAGCGAGATTTTCCCGCACCTCCGCACCGTGGCCGACGAGTTGTGCGTGATCCGCTCGATGCACGCCGAGATTCCCGCTCACGGCCCCGCCTCGAAGCTCCTCCACACCGGCTCCGCCGTCCTCACCAAGCCCTGCCTCGGCTCCTGGGTCCTCTACGGCCTCGGCACCGAGAGCCAGAACCTCCCCGGCTTCGTCTCCCTCGGCGGCCCGCCAGAGGCCCGCCAAGCCGCTTTCCTCCCCGGCATCTACCAAGGCGCCGAGGCCGATTTCCGCGGCGGCAGCGACCTCCGCAAAGTTCTCCCCAATCTCACCAGCGAATTCAGCACGCAGGACGAACAACGCGCCCAACTCGACCTCGCCGCCACCCTCGACGCCGGCCACCGAAAAACCGTGCAGGGCGACGAACAGCTGGAGGCACGCATCGGCTCCTTCGAGCTCGCCTTCCGCATGCAGACCGCCGCGACCGACGCCTTTGACATCACCCAGGAATCCGAGGCCACCCGCACCGCCTACGGCACCGGCGACCTCGCCGCCCGCATCCTCTGCGCCCGCCGCCTCGTCGAACGCGGCGTGCGCTTCGTCCAGATCGACGCCGGCGGCTGGGACCACCACGACAACCTCACCACCTCCATCCGCCGCACCGCCGCCGCCATCGACCAGCCCGCCGCCGCCCTCATCAAAGACCTCAAGGCCCGCGGCCTCCTCGACGACACCCTCGTCATCTGGGGCGGCGAGTTCGGCCGCACGCCCAACACCCCGGGCCGCGTCAGCGAAACCAGCGGCCGCGACCACTGGAGCGACGCCTTCTGCTGCTGGCTGGCCGGCGGCGGCGTGCGCGGCGGCATGATGCACGGCGAAACCGACGACCTCGGCCGTGAAGTCGTGAAAGACCCGGTCCACATCCACGACCTCCACGCCACGATCCTGCGCCTGCTAGGCTTTGACCACACCAAGCTCACCTACCGCTACAACGGCCGCGACTTCCGCCTCACCGACAACTACGGCACGATCATCAACCAGATCATCGCATGATCGAAATCCGCAGGCCAGACCTCGGTCTGGCCTGCCTGAAGCACGCCCACCCCCGGTCGGCCCTACAGCAGCCCGAAATCCGATTCGAAACACGAAGGAAAAATTCATTTCCAAAAACAGCGAATTCGCCGATGGATTTTATGGCATGGCAGGACATGGTTTTTTACGCAGCTACACTTGGGCATCTTGCACTCGTCAAGAAATGCATAACGAAAACAAAAATAGCTCATCCTGATTTCCTGCAGTCGCTGCTTGCGACGTAAAGCTCCCCATCATGGCTAAATCTCCTCCTGAAATCCGCTGGCTAGCCGAATGCGAACCGCACAATTATCCAGCAGCGCTTTCTTATCTCACATTACTTTATCCGCCCGCCAAAGCCAAAGTAATCACTGCCGGGTTGAAGGCCGCGCGTGTGGCCGAGTTCAAGGCCAAGGACATCTTCCGCGCCTCCGGACTTTCCTTGCTGGGTGTCAGCAATTCTCACGTGGTGCGCGACCGCAAAAAGATCGCATCCCTCAAACCGCTCTCCCCCATCCTCCTCGTGCGCGACACTATCCACGGCAAAGTTGTCATCGCCGACGGCTATCACCGCCTGTGCGCCCTCTACTCTTTCGACGAAGATGCGCTCGTCCACTGCAAGATCGCAAGCGGGTAAAATCACCGTGCGCCGAGCAACTCCTCGGCGTGCGCCAGGGCGCTTTTCGCCGTGCGGTCGCCCAACATGCGGGCCAGTTCACCCACGCGAATTTTGCGGTTGGCCTGGATCGGCGAAATCGTAACCACGGCGCGGTCCTTTGACTGGTCTTTTTCCACGACGAGATGGCTGTCACCCTGCGCCGCCACTTGCGGGAGGTGGGTGACGCACAACACCTGATGAGCTTTGGCCAGCGCGGCCATTTGCTCGCCTACCACGCGGCCAATCTCACCGCCCACGTTGGCGTCCACTTCGTCGAACACCAGCACCGGCACGCTGTCTAGGTCGGCCAGCACGGTCTTAAGCGCGAGCATCACGCGGGCAAGTTCTCCACTGGAAGCAATGCGGTTGAGCGGCAGCGGTGCTTCGCCGACATTAGGCGAAAACAGGAACTCCACTCCGCAGTCGCCCGTGGCGACGAGTTCGTCGAGCGGCACGATGCGGATCTGAAAATCGGCCTTCTTGAAACCGAGCTGGGCGATGCTCTTGGCTGCCACCTTGGCGAGTTCGCGGGAGGATTTTTCGCGGATGCCGCGCACCACCGTCGCCTCCTTGCGCGCGGAGCGAAGGGCGTCGGCGATCTGTTTCTCGACCTTGATGAGCGTGCCTTCGAGATCGCCTTGGATTTCGAGACGTCGGCGCATGTCGTCGCGTGCCTTGATCACGGCGCGCACGTCGCCGCCATGTTTGCGCTTCACCTCAAGCCAAGTGTTCATATTGGCCTGCAACTGCTCAGCCTGCTCAGGATCAAAGTTAAACTGTCCGCCCAGCGCCTCGAACTCCGCGCCGAGATCGGCCAGCTCGATGCTGGTAGCGGAAAGGCGGTCAGCCAGGGCCTTGCTGGCGGGATCGATATTTTCAAGCTGACGTGCCTCGCGCACAAGCGCGGCGACCCGACCGGTGGCACCGTCCTCGCCGGTGAGTCCGTTGGCGAGGGCCGAGGACAGGCCGATGAGTTCCTGCGCCTTGCTCAAGCGTTGGAAATCGCGCTCCAGCGTCTCGATGGCCTCGTCGGTGAGGTCGAGCGCATCGAGACGGGCGAGTTGGTTTTCGAGAAACTTGATCTGGTCTGGCGAAAGCTTGGTCTCGCGGGCGATGCGTTCGCGCTCGGCCAGCAGCCCGCGCCAGACGCGGTATTTTTCACCATAGGCGGTGAGCGCGTCACCGGCACGTCCGTAGAGATCGAGCAGGTCGAGCTGGCAGCTTTCCTTGAGGAGACGGCGCGGTTCGCCCGGACCATGGAAATCAATCCAGTGTTCGCCGAGGCGCTGAAGGGCGGAAAGCGAGGCGAGGCCGCCGTTGACGGTGATCTTGGGGGCCTTGTCGCGCGGCAGGCTGCGCTTGAGAAGCAGGATGCCTTCTTCGCACGGAGGCAGGTCGAGCTCGGCGAGTAGGGCGTCCACCTTCGTGGAGTTTACAAACCAGAGCGAAGCCTCGACCTCGCAGGCGGGCGCGCCTTGACGGATGACGGTCTTGTCGGCGCGTTCGCCGGCCAGCAAGGACAACGCCCCGAGCAGGATGCTCTTGCCCGCGCCCGTCTCACCCGTGACGACGGTGAAGCCGGCCTCGAAATCGAGGGAGACTTCTTCCAGCAGGGCGAGGTTTTTGATGCGGAGCGACTGAAGCATGACCCAAGGGCGCAAAAAAACGGCCGACTTTCAAGCGCAGGCCGCGTTTGGCTTCGCTTCCCCATCAATCCAGATGTTTGAACCGATACAAAACAAAAGCCGCCAATGACTTGGCGGCTTAAAATGGTGGACCCTACTGGACTCGAACCAGTGACCTCTTCCATGTCAAGGAAACGCTCTAACCAACTGAGCTAAGGGTCCGAAAGGTCGGAGAGTAAGCAGGACTCCCCCGCGTTAGCGCAAGAAAAATTCCGCTGCATTTTCACGGTCTTTTCCGATCTGTTCTTTCAGCGCCTCCAAACTCGAAAATTTCATCTCCGGACGCAGGAAAGCCAGCCACTCCACCGTCAGCTTGTCGCCCCGGTCGAACGGACACGCTCCTAGCAAGTTTACCTCCAACCGCGGCTCGGTGGATTCCTCAACCGTGGGGCGCAGGCCGTAGTTAGCCACGCCGGGAATCGGCACAGTGGATTTCGGCCCGCAGACCTGCACGGCATACACGCCCATGCGCGGACGCAGGTCGGGCTCCCACACGATGTTCAACGTCGGAAAGCCGATCGTGCCGCCAAGCTGCTTGCCCGGCGTAACCACGCCCTCCGCAAAATACGTGTAGCCAAGCAGCGCGTTGGCCTCCTCGATACGGCCTTCTTCCAGATAGCCGCGGATGCGCGTGCTGCTGATCGGCTCGCCGTTCTGGTTGATGCGCTGGGCGCTCACGACGTTGATGCCGTGCTTTTTTGCTTCGGCGAGCAGGACGTTGATATCGCCGGTGCGACCTTTACCGAAGCGCCAGTTTTCACCGACGTAAATCGTGACGAGCCCGGGCAGCGCATGCTTGAGCCGTGGCAGAAGCTCATTCGCCGCAATGCCGGCGAACTCGGCGTCAAACGGCTGCATGATCACCGCATTCACCCCAAGTTTGAACAACTGCCGGTTCTTCAACGCGGGTGTCATGATGAGCCGCACGGGATTCTCGGGACGAAACAGACGGCTCGGATGCGGCCAAAACGTCAGCACAGCAGAAAGCCCGCCGCAACGCCGCGCGGAATGAACCGCCGCCTCAATCACCGCGTGATGCCCAAGATGAACTCCGTCGAACATTCCGATAGCCAGATGCAAGGGTCGCAACGGAAGCGACGACGCTTCGGCGAGGGAGTTGTAACAGCGGGGTTCCACGCGAGAAGAAAGCTAGATGTCCGCCATCGGATTGCCACGCTGATTTTCTGGTATCTCCCGACTTAGCCACCGAAAGCCACGCTAGGCGCGGCTTCATAGGCGGGGATGAGCACCTTCTCGACCTCGTGGAACGACATTTTTTGTAACTGCTCAAGCGTCACGGCGCGGGACACGTTGAGATTGCCCGAGGCGATGCGGCGGAGCGCCGAAAGATGCGCGCCGCAACCGAGGCGCTGGCCGAGATCGTGCGCGAGCGTGCGGACATAGGTGCCCTTCGTGCAGAGCACGCGGAAATCCAGCTCGGGCGAAGCCCAGCGCGTGAGATCATACTGGGAGATGCGGATGAAACGCGGCTCACGCACGACTTCCTCGCCGGCGCGGGCGCTTTTGTAGAGAGCTTTACCCGCGATCTTGATGGCCGAAAACATGGGCGGCATCTGGTATTGGTCGCCAAGGAAGCCGTTGAGCGCAGCGCGCACGTCGGCCTCGGACAACTCGGGCACGGGGCGCGTTTCCAAGACCTCGCCCTCAGCGTCCTGAGTATTAGTGGATGAACCGAGCTTGATGGTGCCGGTGTATTCCTTGTCCACGCTCGTCAGGTATTGGGAGATACGCGTGGCCTTGCCGACGAGGACAACAAGCAGGCCGGTCGCCATCGGATCGAGCGTGCCGGCGTGGCCGATGCGTTTCATGCGCAGGATGCCGCGCAAGCGGGCGACGACATCGTGAGACGTGTGCGCGGAGGGCTTGTCGATGAGCAGCACGCCATCGAGTTCTTTGGCGGGGGCGAGCATCAGGAGGATTTTTTCAGGGCGTCCACCGCGGTGATCTGCGCGGCGAGTGCGGCGACGAGTTTATCCTGAAACTCGGGAATCGTCACACCTTTGACGTTGAGACCGGCGGCGCAGGCGTGGCCGCCACCCTTGAAGAGACCGGCAACCTGATCGACGCGGTAGGCCGGATCTTTGGCGCGCAGACTGGCTTTGATGGCGCCGGCGTTCTGCTCGATGAGCACGCCGATCTCGACGCCATCGATGGAGCGGGCGTAGTCCACGAGTCCCTCGGTGTCTTCGGCGCTGGTGCCGGTTTCCTGGTAGATGCCCTCGGGGAGCGTGCCAATGCACACGCGTCCGCCGCACTCATGGCGGAAGGAGGCGAGGAAGCGCTGGAGGAGCTGAAGTTTTCCGGGGGTTTCGCGTTCGTAGAGTTCGGCGGCGGCGGCGGCGGGCTGGGCGCCGCGCGCCATCAGCTCGGCCACGATGAGAAACGTGCGCCGCGAGGTGGAATGAAAGCGGAACTGGCCGGTGTCGGTGGCGATGCCGGTGTAGAGCGCCTGGGCCGCCTGCGCGTCGATGGTCAGGTGGTGATCGATGAACAGGCCGGCGAGAATCTCTGCGGTGGCGGCGGAGCCGACGTCGATGAAGTTGTGTTCAGCGTAGCCGATGTTCGACAGGTGATGGTCGATGTTGGCGAACGGCGCGGGGAAGCGGGTCTTGAACTTTTCACCGGCGCGGGACTGGTCGGCGCAGTCCACGTAGATCGCGGTGTATTCGCCGGCAGGAAGTCCGTCGAAACGCACGATAGGTGTGCCACCTACCGCGAACTCGATGCGGCGAGGAACGGGGTCGGGATTCGCACAGATCACGTCGATCCCGAGGGTCGTCAGCACCCGCGAAAGCGCGACTTGGGAACCGATGCAATCGCCGTCCGGGCGCGCATGGGCAATAACGACGATCTTACGGCCCTCAAGCGCGCGAAGGAAAGCCGCGAAGCGGTCGTAGAAGGCGGGATAGATCAAGTCCACGGGGTTATTATTCCTGGGGCTTGGAAGAGGGCTCGGACGATTCTTTGGCGGCGGCCCGAGCTTTGTCGGCTTGGGCGATGTCGTCGAGCACACCGAGGATGCGGTTGCCACGCGCGGTCGAAGTGTCGAGCAGGTAGATGAAGGCGGGCATGTGCTTGAGAACGATCCGGCGGCCCAGCTCGAAGCGGAAATCCTTAGAGTTGTGCTTGAGCCAGCGAAGGCACTTGACCTCGTCTTCCTCTTCGCCGGTGACGGCGATGAACACTTTGCCCTCGTGCAGATCGGGCGTCACCTGCACGCCGGTGATGGTGATGGCGATGGCCTCCTCCTTGTATTGCTTGCGGAGGATGTCGCTCAGCTCGCGCTGGATGAGCTCGTTGACGCGAAGTGTGCGGGTGGACATGGGAGGAAGAAGAGACCGAAAAATAAGAAACCGGAAAGCGGAAAGTTTCCCATGAAGGGTCTCTCCGGTTTCCGGTTTCGGCAATCCGGTATTGGTTACAGGGAGGCGCGGACCTTTTGTATCTCGTAGCATTCGAGAACGTCGCCGATCTCGTAGCCGTTGAAATCGCCGATCTTGATGCCGCACTCGAGGCCGGCGCGGACTTCGTTGGCGTCGTCCTTGAAGCGCTTGAGCGTGCCGACCTTGCCCTCGAAGATGATCTCCTTCTTGCGGCGGATGCGGGCGGAGGCGTTGCGGGTGATCTTGCCTTCGGTGACGAGGCAGCCGGCCACGAATCCCTTGGCCAGCGGGAAGGTCGCGCGGACTTCGGCGGCGCCGGTCTTGTTTTCCTTGAGATCGGGGTCGAGCAGGTCGGCCATCATCTCCTTCACCTTGTCGGCGAGTTCGTAGATGATGCCGTAGGTCTCGATACGAACGTTGTGGTGCTTGGCGACGGCCGTGACGCCGTTTTCGAGCTTGGTGTTGAAACCGATCACGACGGCGCCGGCGGCGCTGGCCATGAGCACGTCGGTGCGCGAGACGAGGCCGACTTCGGTGGCGACGATTTCGAGGGAAACCTTGGAGCTTTTGATGTTTTCGAGGACGTTGCGGACGGCCTCGGTGGAGCCGAACACGTCGGTCTTAACGATAAGTTTGAGCACCTTGGCCTGGGTCGCCGCGATATTGGCGAACAGGCTCTCGATGGAAACTTCCTTGGGGGCGGCGTCGGAAACACCGGTGTTCTTGCGGATGAGATGCTGGGCGTCCTCGGCGAGGCTTTCGGCTTCGCGGGCGTTTTTCACGGAGGTGAACTCCGCGCCGCTGTCGGGCGCGCCGGACCAGCCGATCACGCGCACGGGCGTAGCCGGAGGAGCCTCTTTGATGTTCTTGCCCTGGTCGTCGAACATCGCGCGAACCTTGGCCCAATGCGGGCCGCACACGATGGAGTCGCCGATCTTGAGGGTGCCGCGCTGGATGATGACGGTGGCAAGCGGGCCGCGGCCGACGTCGATTTGGGATTCAATGACGATGCCGCTGGCGGAAGTCTTTGGGTTGGCCTTGAGTTCAAGCACGTCAGCTTGAAGGAGAATCATGTCGAGTAGGTCGGTGATGCCGGTGCCTTTGATGGCGGAGACGGGCACGGTGACGGTTTCGCCACCCCAGTCCTCGGGGGCGATGTTGCGCTCCTGCATCTGCTGCTTCACGCGCTCGATGTTGGCGCCTTTGACGTCCATCTTGTTGACCGCGACCATGAGGGTGACGGCGGCGTTCTGGGCGTGCTTGAGGGCCTCGTCCGTCTGAGGCATGAAGCCGTCGTCGGCGGCGATCACGAGGACGGCGATGTCGGTGACATCGGCGCCGCGGGCGCGCATCTTCGTGAAGGCGGCGTGGCCGGGCGTGTCGAGGAAGGTGATTTTACGACCGGCGTGCTCAATCTGATAGGCACCGATGTGCTGCGTGATGCCACCAGCCTCGCCGGCAGCGACGTCGGCCTTGCGAATGGCGTCGAGGAGCGAAGTTTTACCGTGGTCAACGTGACCGAGGATACAGACCACGGGAGGACGCAGGGTGAGGTTCTTGACTTCATCCTCGGCGGCGGTTTTTTCCTTAACCTTGGCCTTTTCCTGAGTCGTCTGCTGGATCTGCTGGGCGGCCTCGCCACGGTGCTTGATCTCCAGCATGAAGCCGTGCTTCTCGGCGACCTTGAGAGCAACAGGCTCCTCAATAGTTTGATTCATCGATGCGAAAATCCCCATCTCCATCAGCTCGGAAATAAGCTTGAAGGGCTTCATGCTTAGCGCGGTCGCAAAATCTCGGACGATTATGGGCGGCTTGAGATGGATGATCTTGATGTCACCCTCGGTCGTGATGGTGATGACCTGGGCGGGAGGCATGGCCGGCATGGCCGGATTGCCCGGTGCAGAAACATGGGACGGAGCCTTGGGTGCGGACGGAATCGCCGGAAGCACTGAAGGTGCTGAGACGGCGGAAAGAGGAGCGGGCGGAGCCTTGACGGTGGGCGCAGACAACAATGGCGCAGGCGCGGAAATCGGGGCGGACACGGCGCGCGGCGCGGAAATCACCGGGGGGGCGGGAGGCATTTTAACCGCAAAGGCGGGAGCGGCCTTGGGCGCGGACGGGGCGGCGTGCGGCGAGGCGAGGACGCGCGGAGGTAGCGGCTGCGGGACCGAGATGGGACGGGGGGCGGAACCGGAAGCGGGCGAGGCCGGCGTTGAGGGAATCGCAGGCACGGGCTTGGGCGACGCGGCAGCAATCTTAGCCTCTTCACGCTCACGCAGGACATCACCCGCGCTTTTCACGGAGGGCACCTTGTGGACGACTGGCGCGGCTACCTCGACCGGAGCGAGTTTCGGAGCCTCGACGGCCGGAGTCTTGGCGGCAAATTCCAGTTCGAGTGCTTCCGCCGAAATGTTATCGACCGTGCTGGAGGCGCTTTTAACGTCAAATTTGCGCTCCTTAAGCAGGGCCAACAACGCTTTGTTGTCCATGCCGATCTTCTTAGCCAATTCGTGGATGCGGATACTCATTCTTCTGGGTTTGCTGCGTAAAAGTCTGCGCGGATTATTTTAATATTACTGGGCTCCGCCTACGCGGCTGATAATAACGGCGGCCTCATCGGAGGAGAAGCCGGCGTCAACGAGATCGTCCACACCGACACCTTCGAAGGCGGCGGGGGAATTGATACCGATGCCGACGAGACGCTCGGCGAGAACCGGCTCAAGGCCGAAGGTCTTAACGAGGTTGCCGATGGCGGTCGCGCGCGGGTCGGTGGACACCACGTGAAATTCTTCGATGTCCAGGCGCCAGCCGATGAGGCGGGACGTGAGACGGGCATTCTGGCCCTTGCGGCCGATGGCGATGGCGAGGTCTTCGTTGGCGACCTTGAGGATGATGCGGTGGTTCTTCTCATCGAGCTGGATCTCACGAGGAACGGCGGGCTTCAACGCCTCGATAATCATCTGCTTCGGGTCCGCGAAATAGTTGACGATGTCGATCTTCTCGCCGTTGAGCTCGCGGACGATGGTCTTCACGCGGGCACCACGCGCGCCGACGCATGCGCCAACCGGATCGACTTTGGAGTCGGTGCTGGTGACGGCAATCTTCGTCCGGTAGCCGGGCTCACGGGCGAAAGCTTCGATCTTGACGGTTCCGTCGGCGATCTCGGCGACTTCCACTTCGAAGAGGCGGCGGACAAACTTCGGGCTGGCGCGACTGAGCATGAGCTCAGGACCGCGGGGCGTGCTCTCGATGGCGAGCAGCAGGCAGCGGATGCGATCACCGGCCTGGTATTCCTCGCCGGGAACCTGTTCTTTGCCGGAGAGGACTGCCTCGGCCTTGCCGAGATCGATAAAGATATCGTTGCGCTCCTTGCGGCGGACGGTGCCGGTCACGATGTTGCCGACCATGTCTTTAAAGTCGTCGTAAATGCGGTCTTTTTCGAACTGGCGGAGCTTCTGCATGACGGCCTGACGGGCGGTCTGCGCGGCGATTCGGCCGAGCGTGGCGGGGTCGATTTCTTTTTCGACGAGGTCGCCAAGCACCGCGCCGGGCTTGAGGGCCTGAGCCTTTTCAACGTGGATTTCCGTGCGGGGATTACTCACGGAATCAACGACCTTGAGCACCGACCAAGCATGGAGCTGCCCGTTCTTGGGATTGATCTCGATCTTCAACTCCTGACCGGAGTTAACTCCCTTGAGGGCAGCCGCTTTAATAGCGTTTACGATCGCCGAAATCATATCGGCACGACCGATCCCCTTCTCCTTCTCCATGTATTCGAGAACTGAAAGAATTTCGCTGCTCATAGGTAGTGATTTTTAGAAAAAAAAAGTGGGCCAGAGGCCCACCTTTCGGAAAGTGAACGTTGATAGAAAGGGTCAAGGTAGCTTGTGCGGCAAAATCTTGTCAAGTCCCGCGCCCACCTAGAGAAGCCTTCCGACTACCCGCCCGTCCGTAACTCATGCGCCAGCATCCAACCCAGAAGCCCCTGCACCCCCCCGTGCGCGGATGGTTTCGCCGCCCCGCCAAACACATCCAGCCTTCGCAACAGCTTCACTCGATCCGCAGGCGCGTCGCCCGCAAACCACTCCCGCCAAAGCGACCCCAGCCCGCCGGTATCGCGGGCCGCCAAGAGTGGTAGGAAGCCGTCGCACACCAGATTGTCGAACCGGCTTCCGGTAACCGCGTCGCCGCAAAGTTCGCCCGCGAGCCGCTCGCGCAGCGCCGTAAACCCCGCCGCTTTTCGCGCCACCCGCCTGTCACTCCCCTCGCCCGCCGTCAGCGCCGCCGCAGCCAAAACACCTCCGAGCCCCTCCAGCCGTTCCGGCCAATCCGGTCGCGCCGAGACCCACGCCGCGTATTGACGCAGCCTCAAACGCGGATGGTTGAACGGACGCACGCCTTGCAACGCCCAACGCTCCCGGCGCAACTCGAAAACCTCCGCCGTGTCCAGTTTTCCACCGCACCATGACTCCAGCGGATGCTCCGTCGCCACACCCAACATGGGCGCGCGGTTGAAACGATAGCCGAGGATTTCGAGGGCCGCGTGGTGGCAGGCCGCCTCCCATCCCAACCGCCGGATACGTTCGCGCGCGAAGCCGACCTTCTGGTTCCACCGCTCACCCGCATGACACGCCAGCAACCGGCGCAACTCCGCCGGTTCCAGTGCGACTAGCTCCGCGTGCGCACGATCAAGCGGGCGGTTGGCCAACGCTTCGACGGCGGCCTCCGCCGCATACTCCTCCAGCCCCCGATGCAGCAGCGGCAACAACACCAGCACCGGGATGCGCTTGCCGCCTGCCCCCGTCGTCCACGCTTCCGAAACGGGAAACAACACTACATGTAACCCCACGTTGGCGTAGGCCGGATCGTTCGCATGCCGGTGCACAGCCCAATCCTCCGCGCGCAGATGAATCTCCACGTCGCCGGTGATTTCCTGACCGTCCAGCCGCAGCCGCGCGTTTTGAAAATCCGGGCCGCCCAGCCGGTTCCATCGGCCGGGATGAATGATCACGACTGCCCTACCGTCTAGCGTGCGCGCCTCGCTCTCCGAAAAATCCCGCCGGTCCCATATCTGCTGCAAAAGCAGTTCGGGAAAAGAAAACGGACCGTATAGCCCCTGAATTTCGGCGACGGCGGATGCATCGGAAAAGGCGGTGCGGTGCGTCATTACGAAGATGATTTCCACTTTTTCTCGTTCTCGCGTTTTAGCACCCTCACGTCGGAAGCCAGCCGAGACTCCGCACGTCCCACCCACGCGGCGAGATCCGCCGGAGGCACCCACACCGCGCCCGACGCCTCGATCGTCTGGCGCTCCGCCCGATCGCCCGTCGCCACATGGCATGAAGACACGTTGGCGGCGCGCCCGACAAGCTGCTCGATCACGTCATCCGCCGTGAGCGCCGAGGGCGTGTAAAGAACGCTGAACGTGACGTGCCCCGACGGCCGCTCAACCACCAGTTCCTCGCCGCGCCCGTCGAAAACCACCGTCACCCGCGTCTGCTCGGCATCATGAATCGCGCCGAGCCGTTGAATAAGCTGAGATCGGGCCGTGGTGCGATCACGATTCATCAGCACGCGCAAATCAGGCCACGCATGCAGCAGATTCGCCCCGTCAACGAGCAGATGTTTTTCAAACGCCACACCTTCGACGTTGCCCGTCCGCCGCATGGGATCAACGCAGGAGTCATGGAAAATTCGCTCTGAATTATCGCGCGGTTGCGCTTGCGAACACCGGCGGCGATCGGTGTCATCCCTAAAATGAATCCAAACGCACTGGGCAAACTCATCGGGGCGGCCATCATCATCCTCGTCCTCGTGATTGCGGCGGCGCAGTCCACCTACGTGGTCGAGCCTGGCTTTCGCGGCGTGCAGGTCACCCTAGGCAAGGTCAGCGACCAGTTCAAACCCGAGGGCTTCGGCACAAAGCAGCCATTCATCTCGGCGATCATTCCGATTCCCGTTCGCCAGCTCGCCCGCGAGCTGCCAGCCGAATGCTACTCTTCCGATCTCCAGCAGGTGACCATCCAGCTCCGCGTTCTCTACCGCATTCCCGAGTCCTCCGTCGTGCGCATTTATAAGGAATACTCCGGCGACCCGTTTGAAAATCTCATCGCTCCGCGCGTGCTTGAAGCCGTCAAGGAAGTGACCGCGATGCAGAGCGCCGAACAAATCGTCAAGCAGCGAGAAAACATCAAGACCAAGGCGCTCACCTCCGCCCGAGACAAGGTCAGCACCATCCTAGATATCGAAGACATCGTTTTGGAAAATATCACGCTCTCCAAAGAACTCGAAAACGCCATCGAGTCAAAAATGGTGCAAGAGCAGGAAGCCGCGAAATCCCGCTTCACCCAGCAGAAGGCGCAGATCGAGGCCGAAACCTCCATCATCAAGGCCAAGGGCGAGGCCGAGGCTATCCGCATCCGCGGCGAAGCCCTCCGCGACACGCCCGGACTCATCCAGTTGCAAATCGTGGAAAAGTGGGATGGCAAGGCTCCGCTAGTCATCGGTGGCGGCGGCGAAAATTCCGGCACCAACTTCATCCTCCCGCTCGGCAATCCCGCGCCCTCGCCCGTTATCCGTAAATGACCCCGTCCAGCAAACGCACGCTCGCGGTTTTCAGCACCTTCGTGCTGCTGGTGATCGCGCTGTGTCTGGTTTTCCCGCGCGTGCTTGGATTTGTCGAATTGGCTGCGCGAGAACTGCGATACCTGTGGTGGCTGATCTTCATGCTGGCCCTCGGCGTGCGGCTGATGTTTTTCTTCGGCAAGCGTAAGCCGTAAGAAAGCTCGACAACCCGCCCGCCCGCGGAGGATTTTCACGTTTGGCATATTCGGAGAGGTGGCAGAGTGGTCTATCGCGACGGTCTTGAAAACCGTTGGGCCGAAAGGTCCCGGGGGTTCGAATCCCTCCCTCTCCGCCATTTTAACATTTGGCCCTTGTTGGACAGGTGCAGTCAAAAGTGGCTTTTCTCCTCTCAGAACGGAGATTTTTTCAACCACGGTCGAAATTTCGCTTTGGCCAACTTTTCC
>JANXRL010000171.1 GCA_025352985.1 Verrucomicrobiota bacterium | reverse complement strand
GGCGACGGCTTTTTTCATGACGCGGGCGGATTTGACGACCTGCGGGAGAAACATTTTTCCCGAGCCAAAGAGATCGCCGACGACACGCATGCCGTCCATAAGCGGACCTTCGATGATGAGCAGCGGCTTGCCGTATTTCTTGCGGGCTTCCTCGGTGTCGGCGTCGATCCACGCATCGATGCCTTTGACGAGGGCGTGCGAGAGGCGTTCCTCGACGGTGCCCTTGCGCCAGGTTTCCTCGACCTTGATGTCCTCGGCTTTGGTGCCGGAGCCGGCGGCTTTGAGTTTTTCGCCGTAGTCGACGAGGCGTTCGGTGGAGTCGGGGCGGCGGTTGAGGATGACGTCTTCGACGAGTTCGAGGAGTTCCTTTTCGACCTCTTCGTAAACCTCGAGCATGGACGGGTTGACGATGCCCATGTCCATGCCGGCCTTGATAGCGTGGTAGAGGAACGCGGCGTGCATGGCTTCGCGCACGGGGTTGTTGCCGCGGAAGCTGAAGGAGACGTTGGAGACGCCGCCGGAGACTTTGGCGTGCGGGAGGTTCTTTTTGATCCAGCGGGTGGCCTCGATGAAATCAACGGCGTAGTTGTTGTGCTCCTCGATGCCGGTGCCGACGGTGAGGATGTTGGGATCGAAAATGATGTCCTCGGGCGGGAAGCCCACGACATCCACGAGGAGGCGGTAGGCGCGTTCGCAGATGCGAATTTTTTCGGAATAGGAGGCGGCTTGTCCGTTTTCGTCGAAGGCCATGACGACGACGGCGGCGCCGTAGTGGAGGATGGTGCGGGCTTGTTCGAGGAACTTGGTTTCGCCTTCTTTGAGCGAGATGGAGTTCACGATGCCTTTGCCTTGGAGGCATTTCAGGCCGGCCTCGATGACTTCCCACTTGGAGGAGTCGACCATGATGGGGACTTTGGCGATCTCAGGCTCGGAGCCGATCAGCTGGAGGAAGCGCGTCATGGCGGCGACGCCGTCGATGAGGCCGTCGTCCATGCAGATGTCGATGACGTTGGCACCGTTGTCGACTTGTTGGCGGGCGACGGAGACGGCTTCCTCGTAGTTGCCGGCTTTGACGAGCTTGGCGAACTTGGGAGAGCCGGCGACGTTGGTGCGTTCGCCGACCATGAGGTAGGAGCCGAGTTGCTGGGTGAAGGGCAACGAGCCGGAGAGCTTCAGCGGAAGCGCTGGGAACTGAGAGTTGATCGCTGAGAGATCGGCGGCGGAGGCGACGGAAGCGGGTGTCGCGGACGGAGGCGTGACGCGGGTGACGGTGGGTTTGCGCGGGGTTTTCGAGGCGAGGGCCTGGGCGATCGCGGCGATGTGTTCGGGCGTGTTGCCGCAGCAGCCGCCGGCGATGTTGCACAGGTGGCTGTCGGCGAATTCGCCCATGTAGCGCGCCATGTCGGCGGGCTCGAGGTCGAAGCCGGTGGGGGTGAGCGGATTCGGCAGGCCGGCGTTCGGGTAGGCGGAGATGAATGTGTCGGTGGCTTTCTCGGACAGCTCGGCGAGGAAAGGGCGCATCAGGTCGGGGCCGATGGAGCAATTGAGGCCGATGGAGAGCGGGTTGTGGCTGCGGACGGCGTTCCAGAGGGCCTCGACGGTTTGCGCGGAGATCATGGTCTCACCGCCGCGACCGACGGCGGCGGAGATCATGAGGGGGAGGCGGATGTTGTCCTCGGCAAAGACCTCTTCGATGGCAACGAGGGCGACCTTGGCGTTGAGGGAGTCGAAGATCGTCTCGACGAGGAGCAGGTCGGAGCCGCCGGCGATGAGGGAGCGGATTTGGCGGCGGTAGTCGGCTTTGACTTGGTCGAACGTGATGACGCGGAAGCCGGCGTCGTCGGCGTCGGGGGAGTTGGAAAGCGAGACGGTGAGCGGCCCGATGGCGCCGGCGACGTAGCGGCGGCGGCCGGTGGCATTGGCGATGCGGTCGGCCCATTCGCGGCACTGGCGGGCGGACTGGAAGTTGATGTCGTGGGCGAGCTCCTGGAGGAATTTGTCCTCGATGACCTTTTGGTAGAACGTCGGGTCTTTGCGACCGCCGTGCTCGCGGGGGTCTTCGATGAAGAACTCGCTCTGGCCGATGCTGGTAGCAGAGAAAGTGTTGGTTTCGATGATGTCAGCTCCGGCTTCAAGGAAGCGCCGGTGGATGTCGCCGATTTCCTTCGGACGGGTGAGCGAGTAAATGTCGCCGTTGTTCTTGAGATCCTTTGGGGCGTCTTTGAAGCGGTCGCCGCGCGCCTGTTCCTCGGTGATGTTGTAGCTGCGGATAGTCGTGCCCATGGCGCCGTCGATGATGGCGACGCGCTCGGAGAGGAGGCGGCGGAGATCGATTTCGGCGGCGGACATTCTGGGGGAGGCGGACGACATGGTTTGAGAGAGTTTGACTGGGAAAAGGGAACGCAATGACGGCGTATTGGCAAGTAACATATCGTCATATACGCATGTATTGATATGTTTTTAGATTAGGTCTTGATTTGGGCGGAGGCGCGGAGCAGGGTGCGCGCGCCTGTCGTTCTTTTTTAACTTTGCGGAAACGGGGAAGGCCGTGAAAGCCGGCCACAGTTGCGCTGCGGTAACGCATCAAACCAGACCCACAGTCCGCGCTTGAAGGCGCGCGGGCCAAAGCCAATCGGGGCTCTCTCCCCGGTGAAGGCGAGGGGCGAGGACGTCGCGAAGGAAACGCTTTGGCGCTTTCTTTCGACACGATGACATATGCGGAGTCCGAACATCCGGTCCTGCGAAGGCTCACGTCCATCGGTGCGATTGCGCGTTCCGGTGGCATTCCCTTCATCGCAAAAATGAAGCGTGAGAGTAGCCGCCTTTCCCCGTGCTAACGGGGCGGGTGCCTGCTCTTGCCTTAGACAAAAGCAGACACCCATGAACATCCCTTCGCGTTCCCGCCAGGCGGGCCGCTTCCTATTCGCGTGCGCCGTTGTGGCGCCGCTCGTTTCCATCGTGCGCGGGCAGACCGTGCCCGTCATCCAACTGGAGGATTACGTCGTCACGGCGCGCCGGATTCCCGAGGATACTTCCAACGTGCCGGCCTACACGCAGGTCATTTCGCGCGAACAAATCGACAAGAGCGACGCGCTTAACGTGATCGATCTCCTCGAGGACGAGGCGAATCTTCAGTTCACGTCTCTGGGAAGCAGCGCGACGAACACCACGATTTCTCTCCGCGGCACGAGCGGCGGCAGCGCGGGTGGCAATGGTCGCACGCTGGTCCTGTTGGATGGCATCCGCGTTAATCGTGCGGACTCGGGCCAGTTCAACTGGCTTCAGTTCAGCCTGCAGGACATCGATTCCATCGAGATCATCCAGGGTCCGGCGGGTGCGTTCTACGGCGACAACGCGGTGGGCGGCGTCATCAAGATCAACACGCGTGGCGCGCCGTCCCAAAGCGGCGGCAGGGCGCAGGTGCTGGTCGGCAGCGACGGCACGCTCAAGCTATCGGGCGGCTACACGGAGTTGTTTGGCAACGCGTGGACCTCTGCCTCCGGCGGCTACGATACGTCCGACGGCTGGCGCGACCATTCCGGCTACGACAACAAGTCGGCCTCCATCGGCGCCGGTTACGACAACCACAAGAACTCCGCCACGCGTATCAACGCCTCGTTTCTCGATAATCATTACGACCAGCCTGGATATCTGACGATGGCTCAGTTCCGGCAGGATCCCACCCAGCAGGGCACCAACTCGTCAAACGGCTGGTCGGACTACCGCCGCGTCTCCGCGAGCAACGAATTCGGCGTCAGTCCGCAGGCCAAGCTGCTCACGGATGCGGGGGCGAGTTTTGTGCGGGAGTTTTACCATGGCGGTTTCGGAACGGATTTTAACCGCAAGATGAACGGCTTTTTCTTTTCGCCGAAGGTGCATGTCGAAGCTGGCGATTTTGCGTTCACGCCTGGTGTTGATGTGAACTACGACGAGCTTTACGTGCGCACCACTACGCCTGTGGAAAGCACGCTTACCCGGAAGGTGCTAAGCCCCTATCTGGGCTCGGAGTGGAAGGCGTCGGATGAGTTTTCGCTGTCGGCCGCCTACCGTCACGAGTGGAACGTGATCGCCGCCCGCGAAGACGTGGCCAGCGACAAATCGAACCGCTCCGACGACGGCAGCGCCGTGCAGCTCGCCGCGAACTGGAAGCCGACCGCCGATCTGCACCTGTATGCGAAATACGACCATACGTATCGTTTCCCTGCGACCGACGAGATTTCCTATTACCAAGGCTTTCTCGGCGGTCCCGGCTTTAACCAGTTTTTCAACAAAGCCCTGAAGCCCGAAACCAGTGACAACTACGAGGTCGGCGCCGACTTCAAGAAACACGGATGGAGCGCGGGCACCTCGGTTTATTATCTCACCACGCAGGACGAGATTTTTTATAATTCAGCCACGAATCTGAATGAAAACCTCGCGGAAACACGGCGGATTGGCGCACAGCTCAACGCCGGTTACGATGCCGGATTTGCCGGGTTGCGCACGCGGGCGGATTACGTCGATGCACAGTTGATCGAGAGCACGCCGGGCGCGGGTTTGGTGAGCGACGGGACGCTGCGGATGACGCCGGCTTTGCGGCTCACCACGACGGCGGTCGTGCGTCCGATCAAGGCCGTGGACGTAAGCCTGACGCACAAATACATGGGCAGCAGCCTGGTGGACGATTCGTATGCGGGCACCTCGCCGGGCCGCGTGGCCGGGATCAATTTGTTCGATGCGAAGATCAGCTACAGTCCGTCGGAGAAATGGCGGATATTTGCAGGGGTAAACAACCTCTTCGACCGCTCCTATGTTTCATATTCGAACATCGGTTATCCTCCGCCGCTGTTTGCGCCGACCACGGTCGTTTATCCGGGGCAAGGACGGTTTGTTTATGCGGGTTCTAGCGTGAGCTTTTAACCGATAACTCATCCGAAATCGTGCCGTTGGTTGCGGCACGGTTTCGGTTCAGTCGTTGAAGGTCATGCGGGAGTTGTCCTGGAGGTAGCTCGCGATTTCGCGGGAGAAGAGTTCGCTGAACTCGGCGCGTTTTTTGGCGCCCATGCCGAAGATGCCGGACATCGACTCGTCGGACTGCGGGTATTCGCGGGCCATCTGGCGGAGGGTGGCGTCTCCGAAAATGACATACGCGGGGACCTTGCGCTCGTCGGCGAGTTTTTTGCGGAGGTCGCGCAGGCGGTTGAAGAGAATTTCGTCGCACTCGATGTCGCCTTCGCGGCGGACGACCTTGCGGACTTTCGGCAGGTCCATCGGTTTGGTGAGCGTGATGGGACGGCGGGTTTTCAGGGCGTCGATGCCTTCGGCGCTGAGTTGGAGCGTGGGGTATTCGCCTTCGCTTTGGGCGAGCAGGCCGAGGCGGAGGAGGTCGCGGCCGATGGCGGCCCAGGCGGGGCGGGAGAGGTCTTTGCCAATGCCGTAGGTGGAGAGGCGGTCGTGGTCCCAGCGGCGGATTTTGTCGGTGTCGGCGCCGGTGAGGACTTCGCAGACGTGGTTGATGCCGACGCCAAAGCGGCTGGCGGCGTTGATGCGATAGACGCAGGAGAGAAATTTTTGGGCTTGGAGGGTGCCGTCGTAGGTGTCGCGGGGTTCGAGGCAGTTGTCGCAGGCGCCGCAGTTATCGAGGGGGAATTTCTCGCCGAAGTAGGCGAGGAGTTCGGCGCGTCGGCAGGCGGAACCCTCGGCGTAGCGCATGATCTGGCGGAGCTGGGCGCGGGCGATCTGCTGCTCCTGATCGTTGGTCATCTCGTCGATGAAGTGCGTCTGTTTGGAGGCGTCGCCAGCGGAGAAAAGGAGGAGGCAATCACCGGGCAGACCATCGCGGCCGGCGCGGCCGGTTTCCTGGTAGTAGCCTTCGATGTTTTTGGGGAGGTCGTAGTGGATGACCCAGCGGACGTTGGGCTTGTTGATGCCCATGCCGAAGGCGATGGTCGCGCACATGATGCGGACTTCGTCGCGGAGGAAGAGCTCTTGGTTGCGGGCGCGTTCGTCGGCGGGGAGGCCGGCGTGGTAGGCGCGGGCGGAGTAGCCTTTGGCGGCGAGGGCTTCGGCGACGCGTTCGGTGGCGGCGCGGCTGGCGCAGTAAACGATGCCGGACTCGTCTTCGCGTTTTTTGACCCAGGCGATAATCTGGTCGGTGGGTTTTTCCTTGGGGGTGACCTTGTAGGTGAGGTTTGGGCGGTTGAAGCTGGCGACGAAAACGGACGGGGCGCGGAGCTTGAGGTGTTTGATGATGTCAACGCGCACGCGCTCAGTGGCGGTGGCGGTGAGGGCCATGAGGGGGACGTCGGGGAGGAGTTCGCGGAGCTTGGAAATCTGGCGATACTCGGGGCGGAAGTCGTGGCCCCATTCGGAAACGCAGTGGGCTTCGTCGATGGCGATGGCGGTGACGTTCCATGCCTTCAGGTTTTCCTGCCAGTTATCGAGCATGAGGCGCTCGGGGGCGACGTAGAGGAGGCGCCATTCTCCGCGATGGAGGCCGGAGAGACGCGAGCGGGCTTCGGCGGAGGAGAGGGTGGAGTTGAGAAACGTGGCGGCGACGCCGGCGGCCTGGAGCTGGTCCACCTGGTCTTTCATCAACGCGATGAGTGGCGAGACGACGATGGTGAGTCCGGTGCGGTGGAGGGCGGGTATTTGAAAGCAGAGGGACTTGCCGCCGCCGGTGGGGAGGAGGGCGAAGACGTCGCGGCCGGCGAGGGACGTCTCGATGATGTCGCGCTGGAGCGGGCGGAACTCGGGGTAGCCGAAGGTGGTGTGGAGAGTGTTGAGGAGTTCGGGCACGGCAGGGACGTTGGCAGAAGAAGAGGTGAAGACTGCGGGCGGAGATTTTCGGCTCAAGGTGTATTGTGTGGTGAGCCGGGATTTTCGCATTAACCGACGGGTTCGGGTGCTCCTCTGAAGGGGCGGCAGGCGTATTTTGGCCAGAGCTGCGCGGCGATTGGCCATGCTTTGACGTGGCGACACGCTTAATATGATGTGAACCGCATGGACTCCACGAACTGGCAGCATCCGCGTGATGAATTGGTGGCGACGATGGATCGTATCTATCGCTATCACATGACGACCACATCGGGCGGGAATCTTTCGATTCTCGACCCGGATGGCGGCATCTGGATCACGCCATCGCGCGTGGACAAGGGCTCGCTGCGGGCGGCCGATGTGGTGCGCGTGTTTGCCGACGGTTCGCGCGAAGGCCTGCATCCGCCGTCCTCGGAGTTTCCCTTCCACCGCGAGATCTACAAGAGGCGGCCCGACATCAAGGCCATCGTTCACGCGCACCCCGGTGCGCTGGTGGCGTTCAGCATCTGCCGCACGCTGCCTGAGACGCGCGTGCAGACGCATGCTTTCCAAGTCTGCGGCAAGATCGCGTATGCGGCCTACGCCTGCCCCGGGAGCCAGGAGCTGGGCGACAAGATCGCCGAGGCTTTCGCCACCGGCGCGGACTGCGTGATGCTGGAGAACCACGGCGTGGTGATCGGCGGTCGCGACCTTGCCGAGGCGTTTCAACGTTTCGAGACGCTCGAGTTTGCGGCGCAGACCGTGATCCGCGCCTCGGCACTGGGGACGCTCAAAACCCTTTCGGCGGCGGCACTGCACAGTCATGCCGTTCCTGACTATGCCACTCTGCCGCCGGTCGCGCCGCTCAACCACGAAAAGGAATTGCGCGCGCAGTTGTGCGACTTTACGCACCGCGCCTACCGCCAGCGCCTCATGATAAGCACGGCGGGTTCGATTTCTGCGCGACTCGACGCCGCGCATTTCGTGACCACGCCCCGCCGTCGCGACCGGTTGGAATTGACGGTGGAAAACCTGGTGCGCGTGACCCGCGACGCGTGCGAAGAAGGGAAACGCGCCAGCCGCACCAGCCGGCTGCACGGGTTGATCTACGAGGCGAATCCGGAGATCGGCGTGGTGATCAACGCGCAGCCGATGTGCGCGAGCGCGTTTTGCATGACGGATGCGGAGTTTAGCTCGCGCACCATTCCTGAGAGCTATCTCGTGCTGGGAGATACGCCGAAGGTTCCGTTTGCGTGCGTGGTCGCCGACGCGGAGGCACTGGCTGCAAAGATGTCGCTGAAGAAGTGCCCGGTGTTGCTGATCGAGAACGAGGGCGCGCTCATAGTTGGCCGCACGTTGCTGGAGGCGTTTGACCGGCTGGAGGTGCTGGAGGCCACGGCGGAGGCGTTGCAACTGAGCCGTCCGCTGGGTCCGCTGGTGCCGATGCCGGACAGCGCGCTGGCGGAATTGCGCAAGGCGTTCGGGATGGAGTGAGCACGGGGCTAGGTGCAGGCGACGGTGCGGAGGCCGCCTTCGCGCCGGGTGATCTCCAAGAAATCGCCCGGCGTGGATTCCGGGCCGAACTCGGGGGCGCATTCGGCGAGAAGTTTGCGGAGGATTTCCCGGGCGCGGGCGATGCGGCTTTTCACGGTGCCGACGTTGATGCGAAGGGCGCGGGCGATCTCCTCGTAGGAAAGATCGAGGACGTTGCGCATGGTGAGGATTTCACGGTGGTTGGCATCGAGCTTTTCCATGCAGGCGGAGATGAGGCTGATGAATTCGTTGTTCGCGGTGCCGCGGGCGGGATCGTCGTCGCCCGCCGCGATGAGGTCGGAGAAGGTGGCTGTCGAGTCGTCCGATAGTGAATGATCCAAGGAGAGCGCATCGTGGCGGTGTCGACGGAAAAAATACCAGTATCGGTTGCGGGAGAGGTTGAGGGCGATGCGGTAGAGCCAGGTGGCGAGGGAGGAGTCGCCGCGGAAGTTGGCGAGGCTGCGGTGCGCGCGGAGGAACGCGTCCTGGACGATTTCCTCGGCGTCGGCCGAGTTGCGGAGGAGATTGTGAGCGAGGGTGAAAAGGCGGTTGTGATAGCGGCGCATGATCTCGACAAAGGCGGATTCGTCGCCGGCGTTGAAGCGGAGGACAAGCTTGGCGTCGTGGATGGCGTCGGCGGCAGAATCAGCGTTGGCGGGCATGACCGCGCGGCAGTAAACAGAGTTCATGTGGCATGCTGCGTTGAAGGGTTGAGCAGGAGGTGGAACCACTACTCTACCGCTGCGATGTCGGTGCGCCTATGGGTTTAACAACCCAATCATGAACGAATCTAGGGAATCGCCGGTGTCAGACGGGCGCGATAGGCAACCCAGCCGCCGTGGGTGGTGATATCGAGCGCGCCCGCCAAGGCGAAAGGCTCGCAAAGAAAACTTTTGACCCAAGTGCCGTCCGCCAGCTCGGCGGTTCCGATGGCCATGGGCGCGGGCACGGCAGCGACGAAACGCCCGAAGGCTTCCGGCGTGAGGGCGTAGGTTTCCACGGCAATAGAGGCGCCGCCACTTTCGCCTACGGCGACGCGGGCGAGACCGGGCTTGGGCGGGGTGGTGTGGGCGAGGGCGTATAGGCGGTAGCGTGGCGCGGTGGTTGTGGAGGCGAGGAACTGCGCGCCGAGCGAGGTGAGTTGTGAGTGCAAAGGTTGTCCGCGCAGGTGGGCTCCGCAGACGGCGAGCGTGATCCAGTCGGCGGGAGGCTTGGCGGCGGCAGGGGCGGGTCCCGAAAGGTAGCGGGCTCCTAGGGTGAGGATGACGGAGTCGTGCCAGGCGGGGGCGATGAGGGTGATGCCGAAGCCGGGGCCGTAGGTGTAGCGACCGGCGGGCAACGTGAGGCCGCACAGGTCGAGCAAGTTCATGAAATTGTTGTAGCGGCCGAGATTCGAGTTGAGGCGGATCGGGTCGGTGGCGATTTCGGCGACGGTGTAGATCGTGCCGGCGGTAGGCGCGACGAGCGCGTCCACGGTGGCGAGGATGGTGTCGGTGGCGCGGCGGAGCTCGGCGAGGCGATAGGTGGCGCGGAAGCAATCGGCGGCCGAGGGAGTTTTGCCGCCGAGGATGATTTGGGCGACGGTCGGATCGAGTCCGGCGGCACAGGCGGCCTCGGGCGTGGTGGAGTGTTTTTCGATGAACTCGCCGACGGCGGCGTAGCGCTCGGCGGTCCAAGGGCCTTCGTAGAGCAGGCGGGCGGCGTCGAGGAACGGGGAGAAATCGACTTCTGTAATTTTGATGCCGAGGGTGCGCAGGTGGTCGAGGGCGGCGGCGAAGAGGGCGGGGGACTCGGTGTTTCCAAACCATTCGAGTTGGTCGGCGCGGGGGACGCCGATGCGATGAGGGTCGGAAATTTTGTCACTTATTAAGTGACAAATGGGTCGGGCGCGGGAGAAGGGGTCGAGTGGGTCGAAGCCTTCGGTGACGGCGAGAACGCGGGCGGCGGTGGCGATATCGCGCGCGAAGACGGAGACGCAGTCGAGGCTGCGGCAGGCGGGGATGACGCCGCGCGTGGAGAGGAGGCCTTTGGTGGGCTTGAGGCCGATGAGGCCGTTGAAGGCGGCGGGCACGCGGCCGGAACCGGCGGTGTCGGTGCCGAGCGCGAAATCGACCAGCCCGGAGGCGACGGCCACAGCCGAGCCGCTCGACGAGCCGCCGGAAATGTAGGCGGGGTTGAAAACGTTGCGCGGCACGCCGTAGGGCGAGCGGGTGCCGACGAGGCCGGTGGCGAACTGGTCGAGGTTGGTTTTGCCTTCGGGAATCGCGCCGCCGGCGATCAGGCGTTCGACCACGTGGGCGGAGGAGGCGGGTGTGTAGGCGAAGCCCGGGCAGGCGGCGGTGGTGGGGATGCCGGCAAGGTCGATGTTGTCCTTGATGGCGAAGGCGAGGCCGGCGAGCGCGCCCGTTTGGGGTGAGGGCGTGAGGCGCGTTTTTTCTTCGGGGGTGAGCCGGTGAATCCAGACGGGGTCGGGCGTGGTGGTCATGCGAACTCAGCCTTCTAGGACGATGAGGGTTTCGCCGGCGTTGACAGGGCGGCCTTCGGCGCAGCGGACTTCGCGGATGACACCGGCGCGGGTGGCGGTGACGGTAACCTCCATTTTCATGGATTCGAGGATCACGAGCGGCTGTCCCTCGGCGACATTCGCGCCGGGCTCGACCAGGATTTTCCAGACGTTGCCGGGGATATGCGCGGGGAGCGCAACGCAGCCCTCGGGGATGGCGGATTCGTCGCCGGAGGCGGCGGTCTCTTCGCTGGCTGAGAAGTTGAGCTGGCCGCTGTCTTCCCAGCGTTTGCGCTCGGCTTCGAAGGAGGATTGCTGGCGGGCCTTGGCGGACGTGGTGGTCGCTTCGTGGTCGGCGAGGAACTTTTGGTAGTCGCGTAGGCGGAAGGTGGTTTCCTCGATGCGGAGTTTTACTTTTCCCTGCGGGAAATCTTCGCGGAATTTCGTGAGCTCGGCGTTGGTGACGGGATAGAAACGGATTTGGTCGAAGAAGCGGAGGAGCCAGGGTTTTCCGTCGGTGAAGTCGGCGGTCTGTTTGTAGCGGTTCCACATCTGGCAGGTGCGGCCGATGAACTGGTAGCC
The DNA here is from genome assembly GCA_025352985.1 of Verrucomicrobiota bacterium. Taxonomy (GTDB): domain Bacteria; phylum Verrucomicrobiota; class Verrucomicrobiia; order Opitutales; family Opitutaceae; genus Rariglobus. Next base: position 23,504 of record JANXRL010000171.1, on the reverse strand, counting down.
GCCGGGGCCTTCCATGCCGTAAACGCAAAGGTAGGCGCCGCCAATGCCGACGGCGTTTTCGGGGGTCCAAGTGCGGGCGGGGTTATACTTCGTGGTGACGAGGCGGTGGCGGGGATCGACGGGTGTGGCGACGGGCGCGCCCAGGTAGACGTCGCCGAGGGCCATGACGAGGTAGCTTGCCTCGAAGGCGATGCGGTGGACGTCGTCGATCGAGTCGAGGCCGTTGATGCGGCGGATGAATTCGATGTTGCTCGGGCACCACGGGGCGTCCTTGCGGACGATCTGCATGTATTTGCGGATGGCTAGGAGGGTGGACTCGTCTTCCCACGAAAGCGGCAGGTGAACGATGCGGGAGGGGACCTCGATGTCGTCGATGGCGGGGAGCTCACTCTCGGCGCGGAGAAGAATTTCGAGGAGGCGTTCCATCGGGAGGAGGTGGTAGTCGAAGTGGACTTGGAGTGAACGGATGCCCGGGGTGAGGTCGATGAGCCCTGAGACCTTGTGGCGTTCGAGCCAGGTTTTCAGCGCGTGGACGCGCATGCGCATGGCGATGTCGAGCTGGAGCGGACCGTATTCGATGAGGAGGTTGGCGTCGCCTTGGCGGCGGTAAACGACGGCGGGTGCGGTGGGGCGAGCGGGAAGAGAATGGAGGACGGCGGGCTCCGGAGGTTTGTCACTTAATAAGTGACAAACAGGCTTGGAGACGCGCTTGAGGGTTTCGATTTCGGATTCCTGAGCGAAGGCGAGTTCGCGGGCGTGTTGGGCGGTCAACGCGGTGAAGCGGACTTTGTCGCCGGGCTTGAGCTGGCCCATTTTCCAGAGCTCGGCTTGCACGATCGTAAACGGACACACGAAGCCGCCGCAGCTGGGGCCGTCGGGACCGAGGATGATCGGCATGTCGCCGGTGAAATCGACGGCGCCGATGGCGTAGGCGTTGTCGTGGATGTTGGAGGGATGCAGGCCGGCTTCGCCACCGTCGCGGCGGGCCCACTCTGGCTTGGGTCCGATCAGACGGACGCCGGTGCGGGCGGAGTTGTAGTGGACTTCGTAGGCGGTGGAGAGGAGGACGGAGATGTCGGCCTCGGTGAAGAATTCGGGCGCGCCGTGCGGGCCGTAGAGGACGCCGATCTGCCATTCGCGGGTGAGTGGAGGCTGGATCGAGGCGGGGGCGCGGAGGAGAGGGGCGGACGTGAGGACGCCGGCGGGCGTGGAGGTGTGGACGCGGAGGACGTCGCCGGTGCGGAGGGCGCGGCCGGAGTGCCCGCCGAAGAGGCCGAGGGTGAAGGTGGATTTGCTGCCGAGGTAGTCGGGCACGTCTAGGCCGTGGCGGATGGCAAGGTAGGCGCGGAGGCCGGGGCCGTCGATGGAGCCGATGCGGAGAGTCTGGCCGGCGCGGACGCGGATGGCGCGGTGTTGGGCGACGGGTTTGTTGTCGAGCGTCGCGGGCATGTGCGCGCCGGTGAGGGCGACGACGGCGGCGGTGTTGAAGCGGAGGGACGGGCCGCTGACGGTGAGTTCGAGGGAGGCGGCGGTGTCGGGGTTGCCGACGAGGCGATTGGCGAGGCGGAAGGACACGTTGTCCATCGGGCCGGAGGGCGGGACGCCGACGTCCCAGTAGCCGATGCGGCCGGGGTAGTCTTGAACGGTCGTTTGGGTGCCGCCTTCGAGGACTTCGATTGTGGAGGGAACGAAGGGGAGCGTGGAGAGGTATTTCGTGGTGACGGAGCCGATACGAAAGCCCTCGCTGGCGATGATCTGGCGGAGGTAGGGGAGGTTAGTTTCGAGGCCGTAAACGCGGGTGTCGGCAAGGGCGGAGTCGAGGCGGGCGAGGGCGTCGGCACGGTCGGTGCCGCGGACGATGATCTTGGCGATCATCGGATCGTAGAAGGCGGAGACTTCGCTGCCGGTCTCGACCCAGGTCTCGATGCGCGCGGAGGAAGGAAAGTGGACGTCGGTGAGGGTGCCGGCGGCGGGTTGGAAGGCTTTGCCGGCGTCTTCGGCGTAGAGGCGGACCTGGATGGAGGCACCGGTGGCGGAGGGAACGTAGTCGCGGAGGTCGAGTTCGCCGGCGGCGGCGCGGATCATCCACTCGACGAGGTCCACGCCGGTGACTTCTTCGGTGACGCCGTGTTCGACTTGGAGGCGGGTGTTGACTTCGAGGAAGTAGAAATGGCCGGTGGCGTTGTCGTAAACGAATTCGACGGTGCCGGCGTTGGTGTAGGCGGCGACGGTGCCAAGGCGGGCGGCGCAGGCGAGAAGTTCGGCGCGTTGGGCGGGGGTGAGGCCGGGGGCGGGGGTTTCTTCGACGACCTTTTGGTTTCGGCGCTGGACGGAGCAGTCGCGTTCGCCGAGGGCGACGACGCGGCCGTGGGAGTCGCCGAGGATCTGGACTTCGATGTGGCGGGCGTGTTCGACGAATTTTTCGAGGAAGACGCCGCCGTCCTTGAAGTTGTTTTTGGCGAGGCGGACGACGGACTCGAAGGCAGGGGCGAGTTCGGCGGGTTTACGGATGAGGGACATGCCAATGCCGCCGCCGCCGCCGGTGCTCTTGAGCATGACGGGGTAGCCGATGCGGGCGGCTTCGCGCTGGGCGGTGGCGAGGTCGGGGAGGAGGTCGGTGCCGGGGAGGAGGGGGACGCCGTGGGCTTTGGCGAGGGCGCGGGCAGAGTGTTTGGGGCCGAGCTGGCGCATCTGGGCGGCGCGGGGGCCGATGAAGGCGATGCCGGCGGCTTCGCAGGCTTCGACGAAGGCGGCGTTTTCGGAGAGGAAGCCGTAGCCGGGGTGGATGGCTTGGGCGCCGGTCTGTTTCGCGGCGGCGAGGATTTTGTCGGCGTCGAGGTAGCTTTGCGCGGCGGGACTGGAGCCGATGGGGATGGCTTCGTCGGCTTGGGAGACGTGGAGGCTGTGGCGGTCGGCGTCGGAGTAAACGGCGACGCTGGCGATGCCCATTTTGCGCAGGGTGCGGATGACGCGGCAGGCGATGGCGCCGCGGTTGGCGATCAGGACTTTTGAGAACATGGGACGCGGAAACGGGAAATTTTTAATAGGGAAAGCTGGAAAGTTGGAAACGGAGTCGAAGGAGTTTTCCTGATTTCCAGCTTTCCACATTCATGGAATTCAAGGGTTCCAGATGAGGACTTCGACGGGGGTGGGGTTGTAGCCGTTGCAGGGGTTGTTGAGCTGGGGGCAGTTTGAGATGAGGCAGACGAGGTCCATCTCGGCGCGCATCTCGACATACTTGCCGCCGGCGCTGACGCCGTCTTCGAACTTGAGGCCGCCTTCGGGCGTGACGGGGACGTTCATGAAGAAATTAATGTTCGCGGGGATGTCGCGTTTGTTGAGGTCGAAAGGGGCGTGGGGCCAGGTGGCGAGGCCGAGGAGAAAACTCTGGCGGCACGAGTGCATGTGTTTCGTGCCGTGGCCGTAGCGGACGGCGTTGCTTTCGCAGGCGCAGGCGCCGCCGAGGGTGTCGTGGCGGCCGCAGGTGTCGGCGGTGATCACGGCGAGAACGTTGCACTCGTTGGAGAGGAGCTTGGTGCCGGTGGTGAGGTAGAGGGCGGCTTGTTCGCGGATGGTGTCCTGCGCGCTGTAACGTTCGCGGAAATCGGCGGCGTTGTAGAAGAGGGTGTCGGCGGCTTGGTTGCCTTCGAGGTCCACGATGCGGAGAGTTTGGCCGCGTTTGATTTCGTGCATCCAGAAATCGCCGGCGGGGATGACGTGGCGGTAGGTCGCGGCGGCGGGGGCGAGCGGGCTTTCGGTGTAGATGAGGGTGCTCATGACTCAGCGGTAGAGAAGCTCGGCGTTGTAGAAGGCGCGCTCGTTTTCGGGGCGGTAGGTGCGGCAGTAGTCGTCAACTGCGGCGGGAGGCGAACGCCAGAGCTGGAGTTGCACCGGCTTTGGGTCGTAGGCGGGCGCGTTGTCGAGCGGGTGGTGGCAGGTCGTGAGGATCACGAAGAGATCCATCTCGGCGCGCAGATCGACGAAATCACCGGGCTTGGCGTGGTCGGGGTGGAAGTGAAGGCGGCCCTCGGCGTCGGCGGAGACTTTGCTGAAAAAATTGACGTTGGCGACGAGGTCGCGGGAGCCGAGGCCGTGCTTGGTGAGCTCGATGAGAAAGTGGTCTCGGCTGTTGCGATGCCAGGCGTTACGGGCGGTCTGGTAGTTTTTATCGCCCCATTTTTTGCGGACGATGGCGGCAGTATCGTGGCCGCCGAGGGGATCGTGCCAGCCGAGGGTGTCACCGGTGACGGAGAACATCGCACGGCCCATGTCGGAGACCAAGATGTAGCCGGTGGTGAGCTTGGCGGTGTGCTGGCCTTTGAGGGTGTCAGCCATGTTGTAGCGATCCACCGGATTGTGCCGGTTGAAGCAGATCAAGGAGACGTTGGCCCGGGCTTCGAGTGCAGTGAGGCGGAGAGACTGGCCGCGTTTTACGGTGGCAGACCAGCCGGCGCCGCCGGGAAGGGTTTCTTCATGGAGGAGGAGGTCGGTGGGAATGGCGACGGGTGGGGTTGGCGGGAGACCGGTCGGGCGTTGAGTGGTGAAGGAGGTGCCGGACGGGGCGGGCGGGACTAGGGGAGGCATGGCGAGGAAAAGCGATAAAAGTGTTACGAAATGTATAAAACGTGTTATTGCAAGATCGGTGCCAAGCGGGTGATGCGAGGCGTTTGGAAGGTGATGATCACTGGTTTTATGGGATGGTTTTGGTGTCTCTGACTAAAATTGAGGGCTAAGGTTCTGTGATGTTGCTTTTCCTGTGCGTTTCCCAATGGCGATTTTCCCGATTTCCGATTTCCCCCCTGAATTTTTTGTCCTATGAAATACCTCTTAGCGGTTCTGAGTTTTGTTTTAATGAGTTCGCCTGTTTGGGCGGTGTCTCCCAGCAATGACGATTTTGCCAAAGCCGCAGTGATAACGGGTAGTCCCGTCGCACTGTCTGTCGGCTCAATCTCCAAAGGTGGCATTTACGTCATCACTGTGGTCGGCACGACTGATTTTACCGCCATAGGGGCTGACTCTAATTTTGTTGACACCGTTTTGTGGCCACAGGTTCAGGTTCGGGTAAATCCTACGAACGACAGGAAGTTCGCGGTCACGATTACTCCTAGGACTGGCTTATTCTCGGGCAGCTTTATTTTGACGGACGGTCGCAAGGTGACCCTTGAAGGTGTGTTGCTCCAATTGCCCTCGCCGACTTTGGCCAACCAATTTGGGCGCGGCTTCTTCTCGGTCCCGCCGGTCAAAACCGTTCCGGCGACCGGCTCGATTCAATCCGGCAACGTGATTTTCACCGGTCCGGCGATACCGTAATCGGCCAAATGTTTTCAAGCCGCCCCGGGAATTTCTCGGGGCGGCTTTTTTGTGTCCATGAAGTTCGTTGATAATCCAAAGTTTGCTTTGACTTAGATGGACGGGGAAGGACGACCTCTGTGTCGTCCGGGTCGAACCGGTCCACACGGAGGTGGACACTCCCAATGCCTCGGGGTTGTGCCCAGGAGTGCCTTACTGTCCGGCGGCGTCCCACTTCGCGCGCGTGTTTCGCACGGCGAGCGTCCAGCCGTTGATGTCGTCGCCGTGGTCTTCTCCGGTTAGGAACACGAGGTGTTCGCTGGCCTGGGTGCGAAGCTCTTTTCCCGTCGTGCGAGCCATGACGGCCAGGCACGCATCCGCCTGCCAGGTAAGCGGACCGTTGAGCGCATCGCTGAGTATCGTGCTGGCGAGCGAGTCGGGGAGGTCGCGGGACTGGACGAGCGGGAGAAGCAGCGAGGTTTCGTTGTTTACGGATAAATTAAGCATGTGGGCAAGGGCCTCGGCGCGGGCGTCGAGGCTGAGCGAAGAGTCCTGAACCAAGCCGCCGAGAGCGCGGGCGGCGCCGATGTTATCGAGCGACGTGTCCCGCAAAATGGAATCGATCGCGGGTTCGGTTTCCTTTTTGGGAGCCGTGAGCGATCCTGTGGTCGCGGGGTTTGGGGCGACGGCAACCGACGGCGAGACTGTCGGTTTCGGCGGCGTTTGATCGGGCTGGTGCAAAGCGGTGCGTGGTGCCGGAGCGGGCTGGCTTCGGGGAGCGGCGGGCCAGAAATACCAGACGAAGCCGGCCGCGGCGACGACTGCAATTGAGGAGGCCAGTAAACGGGGATTGCGGCGAGACATGGGAAGAGGGGATAGACATGCTCAATCGAGCAGGGTTCACCCAATTGTGTCGCGCACGGAAGGGCAAGCGGAGTCGCGGGGTCGCCGCCCAATCGCAATCAGAGCAGCGGCGGGATGGACGTGGCGGTGAGGTTGAGCTTACCGTTTTTTACACCGCGGCATGTGACGAGTTCGTCGGTGAGCTTCTGGAGTTCGCTGGCCTTGCCCTGCACGAGGAGGATTTCGAGGTAGTTGTGATGCTCAAGGTGGACGTGCATGCTGGAGACAACGAGCAGGTAATACTTGTGCTGGATGGCAGCGAGGCGGGCCTGGAGGCCTTTCTTGGTGTAATCGTAAACGAGGCTGATGGTGCCCGCGACCGACTCGGTGCCGAGCTGGCTTGCGTAGTCCACCAGGCCGTCGCGGGCTAAGGCAGCGACGGCGTGGGAGCGGCTCTTGTAACCGCGGCGGTCCACCATCGTGTCAAGTTCGTCGAGCAGGCTCTCGGGAAGCGAGACGCTGAAGCGGGCCAGACGTTCTTTTTTGGGGGAAACGGGCATGGTCGAAGTTTTCACCACAGATTACACAGATCGGCGCAGAGGGAAGCCCGTATCAGAACATGCGGGCGTAGCGGTCGATTTCCCAGGCGCTGACCTGCTGGTGGTATTGGCGCCACTCTTCGGATTTGTAGGTGACGAATTCGTCGCGCAGGCCCTGGCCGAGGGTTTTGGTGATGAACGGGTCGGCGGCGAAGGCGGCTACAGCTTCCTGCAAGGTCTGCGGGAGGTAGCTGATGCCGCGGCGGGCGAGTTCGGCTTCGGGGAGTTCGTAGAGGTTGTCCTCCTGCGGCGAGCCGGGGTCGAGGTTTTCGCGGATGCCTTCGAGGCCGGCGGCGAGGGCGAGGGTGGCGGCGAGGTAGGGGTTGCAGGCGGAGTCGGCGTTGCGGCTTTCGCAGCGGCCGCCGCCCATGGGGACGCGGATGGAGTTGGTGCGGTTGTTGGTGCCGAAGCTGTTGAAGACGGGCGCCCAGGAGTAGTAGCTCATGAGGCCGCGGCGGACGAGGCGCTTGTAGCTGTTGACGGTGGGGGCGAAGGCGGCGCAGAGGGCGGGGCCGTGGCGGAGGATGCCGGCGATGAAGGAGTAGGCGACGGGCGTGAGGCCGAGGCCGCGGGGGTCGTCCTTGGGGTCGCACTTGAAGGCGTTGGCGCCGGTCTTCAGGTCGGAGAGGGACATGTTGAAGTGCGCGCCGTTGCCGGTTTTGTCGGCGAAGGGTTTTGGCATGAAGGTGGCGAGCAGGCCTTCCTCGGCGGCGTAATGGCGGGCCATGGTGCGGAAGAAGACGTAGCGGTCGCACATGGTGAGGGCGTCGCTGTAGTTGAAATCGAACTCGAACTGGCTGTTGGCGTCCTCGTGGTCGAGGGAGTAGAGGTCCCAGCCGAGGTCGTTGATGGCGGTGGAAACCTTGTCGAGCCAAGGGAAGCGGTCCATGAAGCCCTGGATGTCGTAGCAGGCCTTATTGAGGCGGTCGTCGGGGTTGGGGATGGAGAGGGATTTGCCGTCGGCGCCGAGTTTGACGACGTAAACTTCGCACTCGATGCCAAGGTTGAAGCCGAAGCCGAGAGAGGCGGCGTCGGCGAGGACGTTTTTCAACGCGACGCGGGTGCTGATGTCGTAGGGTTGGCCGTGAAAGGTGTTGTCGGCGGGGAACCAGGCGACCTGTTTGTTCCAGGGGAGAATGATGCCGCGGTCGAGGTCGGGGACGGAGGCGATCTCGTCGTCGTTGGGGGACTGGCCGAGGCCGTCGAGGGCGTAGCCGGTGTAGAGTTCGGAGCCGTGGGCGAAGTGGGCGAAATGGTCGATGGGGACGAATTTGCCCTTGGGGACGCCGTGGATGTCGGGGTAGGCGCCGACGACGTATTTGACGCCTTTGGCTTTGAGGTCGGCTTGGAGAGCGAGGATTTCGGTATCAGGTTTCATGGGAATTTTTTAATGTGGAAAGCTGGAAATCAGGAAACGGAAGCGGGGACGGAGTAAGCGTGCGGGAGAGGAGGGTTTTCGCGGAGGGCGCGGCGGACGGTTTTGGCGAGGTCGGCGACGATCCAGCGGAAGAGGCGGTGGCCTTGGGCGGCGGTGGCGCGGGAGGGCGTGCCGGTCACGCCGTTGGCGCTGGTGCGGTTGACGGGATGGGCGAAGACGAGACCGGTGGTGCGGTCGGGGTCGTCGGAAGTGGAGAGGAGGGACGGGCGTGTGAGCTCAGGGGCGAGCGCGAGCATGAGGGCGGTCTCGGCTTGGTTGGCGTGCCAGTCGGCGGCGTCGGCGCAGAAGGCTTTTTTCACGCGGGGGCTGACTTCGGCGGTGTTGAGGACGGCGACCATGAAGCCGTCGTGGCGGCTGCGGAGGATTTCGAGGGCGCAGCGGAGCGGGGCGGCGTTGGTGACGTGGCTGTTGACGAGAAAGAGGCGGCGAAAACCGGCGCGAAAAAGCCAGTCGCCAAGGTCGGTAACGAGGGCGATGAGGGTCTGGGGTTGGAGGGCGAGCGTGCCGGGCCAGCGGTGGGAGTGGCCGAGGGAACAGCCGTAGGAAAGTGCGGGAAGAACGGGCACGCCGGTCGCGGCGGAGACGGCGGCGCAGACGTGGGTGGCGAGCGAGGTGTCCATGCCGGTGCCGAGGTGCGGGCCGTGTTGTTCGGTCGCGCCGCAGGGGAGCATGACGGCATCCATGCCGTCGGACGGAAGCGCGGCGATCTCGGGCCAGGTTAAGCGGCTCCAGAGAACGGGGGCTTTCGATTTCTTGGCGGGCGGCATAAGTGGTCGTAAGGGTAATCGCCCGTAAACGGGCTCCTACATCAAGGCAGGTTATTCCACGTCGTCGCCGGCTTGGGTGAGACGGATGATGGGCAGGTGTTCGTGAGCGTGAGCATCGACGCGCGGGTGGATGAGTTCTTCGAGGCGGCGGCGGGTGGCGAGGAACTCGGGTGAGTTGAGCTGGGAGAGGTTGCGGGGGCGCGGGACAGGCACCTCGATCACCTCTTGGACTTCGCCGGGGTGGGCTTTGAGGACGAGGATGCGGTCGGCGAGGAAAATGGCTTCGTCGAGATCGTGGGTGATGAAGAGGATGGTGACGTCCACGTTGCGCCAGATTTCGAGGAGATGGGACTGCATCTGGGCGCGGGTCTGGGCGTCGAGGGCGCCGAAGGGTTCGTCCATGAGAAGGACGCGTGGGTTGGCGGCGAGGGCGCGGGCGATAGCGGTGCGTTGCTTCATGCCGCCGGAGAGTTGCGCGGGGTAGGTATCGGCGAAGCGCGTGAGGCCGACGAGGTCGATCCACTGGCGGGCCTCGCGATCCGCCTGGCCACCGTCCATGCCCTGCATCTTGAGGCCGAACATGACGTTCTTTTTCACCGTGAGCCACGGGAAGAGGGTGTAGCCTTGGAAAACCATGCCGCGCTCGGGGCAGGGGCCGCTGGTTTCCTTGCCGTCCACGAGCATGCGGCCGGAGGTAGGTTCGTCGAGGCCGGCGATGATGCGGATGAGGGTGGACTTGCCGCACCCGGAGGGGCCGATGACGCAGACGAATTCGCGGCGGTGGACTTTGAAAGAGATGTCGCGCAGCGCCACGACGGGGCCGTGTTCGCCTGGGAACTGGCGGCCTAGGCGATCAATTTCGAGGACGACGGGGCGCTCCTTGATTTTCGCAAAGCGGGCGGCGACGGCGGGGGATTGGTCGCGGTAATCGGGAAGGGGCTCGCTCATTGCGGGAGGAGTTGCACGGGTTTTTCGGCGGAGGCGGGACGGAGGCCGAAGAGTTTTCCGAGAAAGGCGCGGATGCGGCTGGGACGCGGATTTTTCCAGGGGAAGAGGCGGTGGCCGACGAAGGCGAGGATCTGGTCGATGGTGAGGCCGAGGATTCCGATGATGATGATGGCGGCGTAAACGTTGTCGAAATTCCTATATTTGGCCTGCTGGTTGATGAAAAAAGAAATGCCCGAGCTGACGCCGACGACCTCGGCGACTATGAGGTAGGTCCAAGCCCAGCCGAGGAGTATGCGGGTGTCGTTGTAGAGGTCGGGCAGGCTGGCAGGGACGATGACGCGCAGGACGAGCTGGCGACGTTTGGAACCGAGGGTTTGAGCGGCCTCGATGAGGGCGCAATCCACTTTGCGGACGGTGTTGGCGACGACGAGGACCTGCTGGAAAAAGGTGCCGATGACGATGATGGCGATCTTGGGTTCGAGTTGAATGCCGAAGATGGCGACCATGAGCGCGCCGAACGCGGGGGCCGGCATGTAACGGACGAAATCGACGAACGGCTCGGTGAGGCGCGAGATCGCGATGAAGGAGCCGCAGAGAATGCCGAGCGGAATGCCAACGACGGACGAAATCGTGAAGCCCCAGAAGATCGTCTGGATACTCATCCAGAGGCTTTGGTGGAGCCAGAGGTCACCCTTCAGGACGGGCGCGGTGGTGAAGGCGGTATAGAGCGAGCGGATGACGGCGTGGGGAGCGGGAAAATAAATGGGGTTTGCGCGAAATCCTACGGGAGCGTGCGTGTGGGCGAGCTGGGCGGTGGCGACTTCCTTGTCGAAGTCGTGGCGATTGATGAGCAGGCCGGCGCGCATCCAGTCCACGTCTCCGGGGTCGGTCACCTTGACCATCGGGTGCCAGAGCCAGGGTATGTAGCTGAACAGGCTCCACAACGCCAGCGGCAGCATGAAAGCGAGCACGCCGAGAAAGCGGCTGCGCTTGGGGGTCAGCTCTTGGCGGACGGAGAACCAGCGTGGGCGTGACATGAGAGCCTGCGTAAAGCTGGGCGATAAGAAAACGGGTGCGTTGGGTTCCAACGCACCCGGTGTTGGGTGGGCGAAAGCTTACTTCTTCAGCGCGTCAACGGTCAGGGAGGCGTCGAGGTAGCCGCCCACGTCCTGTGACTCTTTGTAGACGCCGTTTTTCACGTTGAACTCGTTGGCAATCTTGGAGGAGCCGATGACGGAATCGAGGCCGTCTGTTTTTGTGGTGAGGACTTTGGCGCCTTCGTCAAGGGTGAGCAGGCGGGTGCCGGGCATAAACGCAGCGTATTCCTTCGGGTCCACGCCGGCGCGGGCGGCCATGATCTTGATGCCGTCTTCGCGGGTCTTCGGGTCGGCGAGGTAGGCGACGATTTTGTCCCAAACTTTGACAACCTTTACCCACTCGGCGCGGTGCTGGGCGAGGCTTTGGGGTGTGACCACGATGGCGTCATAGATGAGTCCGGGAGCGTCGGCGCTGGTGTAAACGGGCTTGGAGCCGGCGACGGCCTTGAGGGCGGCGCCGCAATTGGGCTGCCAGGCGCCAATGGCGTCAACCTGACCGGAGGCGAGCACCTGCGGGGTCTGGTTGGTGGGCGTGGGGACAAGGGTGACGTCGGACTCGGCCATGCCGGCTTTCTTCAGGCCGTTCAAAAGGAGGAGGTGTTCGACGAAGCCGATCTCGATGCCGACTTTTTTGCCCTTCAGGTCCTTGATGGATTTGATGCCGGGCTGGCCGACGATCATGTCGTTACCGTTGGAGTAGTCGGTGATGAGGACGGCGATGTTTTTGGCGCCGCCGGCGCCGGTGACGAGGGCGTCGCCGTTGGTGACGGTCACGGCGTCGCACTTGCCCGCCGTGAAAGCCTCCATGGACGGGCCATATTCGAACCAGAGGAGATCAACATCAACGCCGGCTTCCTTGAACCAGCCCTTCTGGGCGGCGATTTCGAGGGCGGTCCAGCCGGGCCAGTCTGAAAAGGCGATTTTAAGAGGGGCGGCGGAGGCGGCGGAAGTGGCGGCAACCGCGAGGAGGACAATCAGGTTACGTAGGCGCATGGTGAGGATAAGTGTTACGATTATGGTAAAAAGTGTTACCAACTTTATTTTAGCAGAACGCGTGCCCGTGGCAGCTATTGGGAAAATTTATCTGCAAATGGAGGGGTTTCCCATACGCCGCATCGAGATCGGACAATAAAAAACCACGCCGTGGGATGCGGTGTGGTCGAGAAAGAACAAAAGAGAAGGATTTATTTCTTGGGGCTGGCCGCTTGGATATCGTCGAGCTGTTTCTGAATCGCGTTCATTTTGTCCACGAGCTCCTGCTCCTTTTTTTTGCGCTCGCTGCTGTTAACGATGCTGAAGCTGGAGATGTCCTTGATGACGTTGGCGGGCAACGAGAGGATGCGGGTGAGCACGCCTTGTTCCTTGAGGGAGCTCAGATACAGGGCGACAGTCTCGTGTGAGAGGGCGAGGGATTGTTCGGCGACCGAATGGGCTTGGACTAGGTTGTTGTTGAGCATCTGGTTCTTGGCGAGTTCGGCGGTAAGAACGGAGCCGACCTGATCGGCGATTCGCTGGCTGTAGGTGGCGAGCGACTCCCGTGTGAGATTCTGATCCTTGGCGATGTCGGCGAGGATGGGCTGGATTTTTTCGGAGAGGCGGCTGGAAACTTTGTCCACCTGTTCGTTCTGCAGGCGCTCGGCTTCCTCCGGAGTCTTGGGCAGCGGGTTGAAGGGCTGGATTTTTTGCGCGATGGCTTCGGCGAGCTGGTTGACCTTGGATTCGTTGGCCTTGGCGAATTCCGCGTCGGTCATGAGAGCGTCGGCGGAGCGTTTGGCGATGGCGTCCTTGAGAAGCGTGTTGACGGCCTCGATCTGGCGCCGCGTCTGCTCGGCGGAGGCCTGAAGTTCAGCGCTGTGCTGTTCCTTGAGATCGGCGATCTCGCGCTGGCGTTCGGAGTTGAGGTCGGGGATGACCTTGAAATTGACGTATGCGCCGAGGACGAGGCCGACGAGGATAACGGTCGTGAGGACGGCGGGGAATTGTTCCTTAAGTTTTTGCCACATGAAAAGTATGGATGAAGTGATTTGAATCTAAAAGAATGCCGTTCAAAAGCAATGTCGTCGTGGCGCGGGGATTTTCGGTTGTTTTTCGCGGAGACGTGCGCACGGTGTCGCACCCATGAGCCTGAACCGCGCGGAACAGATGATGTTTGATTACGTGCAGCAGAATCCCGACGAAAAACGCCATTGGCAGGACAAGGTGGGCACGATTTCCGCACGGGCTACTGATCCGCACGGCGCGGCGATCACGCTGGAGGAAGAGTTATGGCGGTATTATGAGGAACGTTCGGCGGTGGCGTCGCCGTTTCGAGAAGTTGCGCAACGCGAAGGACTGCGCCGGATCAGCCTGCGAAATCTGGCGGAATATCTCCTGCGTGTCTGGGCACCAGTGAAAGCAAAGCAAAAATCCGCGGACGGCACTCCGGTGCGCCCCTACGCCTGAGCCGACGGTGACGGGCATGTAACTTTTATCAAAGTGGCCCAACTCTTGCATGGACAAAAGCCCGTCCGCGTGCAGGCTCTATTCACAAGTTACTCACCACCCTAAATGGAACACCTGAGCGAGGCCAAAGCCTCTAAACCGCAGCTCAAGGTCTCTGCAAAGGCGAAGACCTTCGTCCTGGATACCAACGTCCTCCTCCACGACCCGCAGTCGATTTTTAAATTTGAGGACAACAACCTGGCCATACCGGTCGAGGTTTTGGAAGAACTGGATGCCATCAAAACCGAGCAGTCCACCGAGCGCGGCCGCAACGCCCGCCGCGTGCACCGCATCCTCTCGGAGCTTTTGCCCGATTCTCGTTCGATGCATGAGGGCGTGAAGCTGGAAACTGGCGGCACGCTTTCCGTCATCATCAACCCTTACATGGCGGACAGCGCCGCGATGCGCGACGCCCCCCTGATGCAGAAACTGCGCGCGGTCCTCTCCGATTTTTCGAAGAAGGACAACCGCATCATCGCATCCGCGCTTTTTGTGCAGGAGCGCTACTCGCCGCCCACGATCCTCGTGACGAAGGACGTCAACGTAGCACTCAAGGCGCGAGCGGTCGGACTCGAGGCGCAGGACTACCTCAACGACAAGGTCCCCGAGGAGATCGACGAGAATTCCTACCGCGAGATTCCTGTCACCATTTACGAAATCCAGCGCTTCTGTTCGGAAGGCGAGTTCGACATCGGTAAGGAGGCGGCCGCCGCGCTTTTTCTCAACGAATACGTCCTGCTGCGCTCCGACGAAGGTAAGACGATGCCGGCTCGCTACTATGGCGAAGGCTTGGTGAAGCGCCTTCGTATCCCCGAAAGTATCAAGGCCCCCGGTGGCATCTCGATCCGCGCGCGTAATCTTGAGCAGCAGTTCTTCATGGACGCGCTGCTCGATGATTCGATCTCGCTCGTGACCTGCTTTGGAAAGGCGGGCACAGGCAAGACTCTGCTTTCCATCGGCTGTGCGCTTCATCAGACGCACGATGACCGTTCGCTCTACGACGGCCTCTCGATCTCCCGTCCGGTCATCGCGCTCGGCAAGGACATCGGGTTCCTCCCCGGCACGCTTGAAGAAAAAATGAAGCCTTGGCTTCAGCCTTACTTCGATGCGCTTGAGGTGCTCATGCCTTCGAAGCCGTCAAAGGAGCCGCAGTTCGCCTCGAAAAAAGTTTCCAAGAAGCAGCAGAAAAACAAACCGAGTGCGCTTGAGATGTCGCGTAACGAATCGGTTTCCAGCCACAGTTCGAATGGCGGTAATCATCACCATGGTGGCGGTAACGGTGGCAGCGCGGTGCCGATCAAACCCTACGAGCGTCTCATCAAGAGCGGTCTGGTCGAGGTCGAGGCGCTGTGCTTCATCCGCGGCCGGTCGATCGCCCGCCGTTTCTTCATCCTCGACGAAGCGCAGCAGCTCACGCCGCACGAGGTGAAGACGGTCATCACCCGCATTTCGGAAGGCTCGAAGATCGTCCTCATCGGCGATCCGGCGCAGATCGACAATCCCTACGTCGATTCACGCAGCAACGGCCTCGTCTATTGCTATAACCGTATGAAGGGCCACGCGATCTCGGCCCATGTGAAGCTCACGAAGGGCGAACGTTCCAAGCTGGCAGAACTCGCGGCAGATCTTTTGTAAGCCCGCGACAAGCCGTCCGGTTTCTGAAAACAAAAACGCCCGCTTTCAAAAGAGGCGGGCGTTTTTTTGGGGAAAAGGTGGAGACTGTTTGCAGGCGGTTCTGAGGTTCGGAAGTTCACCAAACCCTCTCCTGCAAGCAGGCTCCTACCCCTTAATCGGGCACTCAGGCGCGAACCGTCGCCACCTCGGGAGTGCGATCCAGCAGGCTGGGGTGACCGGCGCGCAGGGAGGCGTATTCCATGGCGAGAGCGAACAAGCCGGTGAAGAGCAGATCGCTTGCGAAGGTGTTGCGGAAAAAGTAAAGCGTGGGGGCGAATTCCAGATGTCCCACGGTCAACGCTTGCCACCAGCCGACGACATTGCGCGCGTAAAACGGATCGGTCGCCCAGGAAGCGGTGTTGGTTGCTAGGTAGAAAATCACCGAGCCACCGAGTGCGCCGCTGAAGAGATTGAGCCAGTTCTTGCGGCGCGCGACAATCAATCCCAAGCCGAGCGCGGCGGCAAAGCAAGCCGTGCGGGTCAGGACGCCGACGCCGTCCCACGAGTATCCCATCTGCGTCGCGTAATAATGGTTGATGTAGAGATCGGAGAGGCTGAGCGCTAAGAACGGCACGAACCACAGGCGGGCGGAGCGGAAATAAACCGCGCCGCAGAACGCCAGGGCCATGAGCGGCGAGAAATTGACGAGGCCGGGATTCCAGACGGCGACGATCCGATAAAGCGTGGCGGACAGAATAAGCGCGATCGCGAGAGGCATGATGGAAATGGTTGGCGGGTTGGGGAGGAAAGACAAGCCTGTCACCGCGCGCGGATTTTGGGACTAATCAGGTTTTTTCCGCCTGCCGGGCGAGCAGCCAGAGAAGATCGGAGACCCGATTAACGTAATGGTGCAGCAACGGACGCACGGTGCGACCGTGGGCGGGGAGTGAGGCGAGGCGGCGTTCCGCCCGGCGGGCGGCGGTGCGGGCAAGATCGAGCGCGGCGGCATGCAGGTTGGCTCCCGGAGTGGCCCAGCCGTCGAATTTGATGTTTTGGGTTTCCAGCATCGCGACACCGGTATCGATGCGGGCCAGATCGGGGTCGGCGAGTTTCGTGAACTTCGACGCGGTATAACGGGGCATATCCGCCTCGGCGCAGGCGAGTTCTCCCATGAGGTTTACGAGGTTGTGTTGAATCAGCTCGATTTCCGCCTGGCGTGCGGTGTCGGTGCAGGTGGCCTTGGCAAACCCCAGGGCGGCGTTTAGCTCGTCGAATGACCCCACGGCTTCGATCTGCGGGTGATCTTTGGGGACGCGCTGGCCGTAGAGCAGGCTGGTGGTGCCGTTGTCGCCGGTGCGGGTTGCGATGGATGACATGGTGGGGAAGATGCTTAGAATCCGATGCGCGTCCACCCCTTCGACGACTCAGGGAAAAAATAAAATGCCCCCGGAAAAATTTCCGAGGGCGGGCAGGCTATAAGTCTAAATCGGGCGCTGATCTTTAAAGATCAGAAGCCTATATTGACGAAGGGGAAAACCTTCGGGAGCGGGTTGAATTCGTCCCAGTTGCGCGAGTTGACCTGATTCCAGAGGCCTATCTGAACGCCCTTGAGGGTGTCGGCGTAGTTGACGAAGCCTAGCTGCACGCCGGTCACGTTCTTGGCGGCGTTGACCAAGCCGATCTGGAGGCCGGTGAAATCGGCTTTGATGCTTGCGCCGCCCCAGTTGACGATGCCCGTCTGCAAGCCGGTGACCTTGGAGTCATGCACGTTGACCCAGCCGCCTTGCCATCCGATGACCTCGCCCTTGGTCACGTTGACAAGGCCGAACTGCACGCCGGTGGTGCTGCCTTCGACGCGGTTGTAGATAGTGGGGAACAGTCCAGTGAAACCGGTGAAATCACCGGTGGTGATGTTGACTAGTCCGATTTCGAGACCGGTGACGTTTTTGTTTTCGCCGTAGATTTCCAGGCGGATGCCGGAAACGCCTTCGGTGGCGGGAACGAGTTGGTAGTCCGGTGCCCAGAGTGAAGCTTGGAAGAAAGCGTCGGCACGGACGGTGAGGGCGGAGGCGCAAATCAAGGCAAGGACAGACAGAATTTTCAGGGATTTCATGGGGTTTGTTTGGATTAAACAGCGAGGTGTTTGACGCGCTAAACTTAGACTAGCCAAAAATTTCCCAAGCGCACGATTTTTCCCATTGGCGTTTATCCCCAAGTGATGAGGGCGTGAAATCCCGCCCCGATCAGGCTTACGTTTTTGGCGGCTGACTTTCGGCGGCTTCGCGGGTGGCCTTGGCGAGCGCCTTGATTTCGGGTTCGATGGTGGCGCGGACTTTCTTTTCCATACGGTCGATGAAAAGCGTGCCGTTGAGGTGATCGACCTCGTGCTGGATACAGCGGGCGAGGAGGTCGTCGCACACCAGCGTGTGCGCCGTGCCTTGCAAATCCTGATAGGTCACGCGAATCGCGTCGGGGCGAATCACATCGCCGCGGATGTCGGGAAACGACAGGCAGCCTTCTTCGTAAACAAATTCGTCCGAGGGAAGAAAGGTGATCTCCGGGTTTACCAGCGCGAATGGCATGAACAACTCTTTCGGCGGTTTGGAGCCGTCGAGTTCCCAGTTGAAATCGACTTTGACGCCGCGCAGGTCCACTACGCAGAGCTGGATCGCGTGGCCAACTTGCTGGGCGGCGAGACCGATGCCGGCGGCGGTGTGCATCGTGGCGATCATCTGCTCGGCGAGGCGCGTGAGCGACGCGTCGAAAACGGTCACCTTGGAGCCTTTTTTTCGCAGGATGGTATCGTTGTAATGAACAATTGGCAGGGCCATGGGTCGATGAGTGACCGCAAAACGTGGATTTGCCTACGGCGTGCGGCAACCGAATACTACGCGTCCATGAGCCTCCCTTCGAACACCCGCTTCCGGACCATCGCGCTCTGGATAGCCGCCGGGTTGATGCTCATCGCCGCCGCGTGGGTAGTGCCGGTGAATCTCAAGTCGGTCACGCCGGCCCTGCTCAAGGCCGCCGGCGAAGGCACACCCTCGGTCGTCCGTCTTGGGCGCGAATTGCTCGACTCCGAAAAATCTGGCCCCGCCGCGCTTGCGCTGGCCGCCACGCGCAGCCTCGGTGATCCTCAGGCCGATGCGCTGGCCACCGCGCTCGACCGTGTTGCGCAGCGCCGCCCCGAACTCGTGCCGTGGGGCGGATGGGATCCGTTTCTCGATCCGCTTTTCAACCTCAAGGACAATAGCGGCCATCGCGACAGCACGCCCGTCCTCACGTTTTTCATCACCGAAAAAGCCCGCACCGGCCTGCGCGACTATCTGGTCAACTCCCGCTCCGACGGCGTGCAGTCGCTCCTGCGCTTGCGCACGCTCGACCGCACCGGCCGCTTCGTCTCCGCCCATCAACCCGGCGGCCAAGCCCTCGATGCCGTC
Source organism: Verrucomicrobiota bacterium (assembly GCA_025352985.1). GTDB lineage: Bacteria > Verrucomicrobiota > Verrucomicrobiia > Opitutales > Opitutaceae > Rariglobus. Next base: position 4,988 of record JANXRL010000171.1, on the reverse strand, counting down.
ATCCTGCTCGGCGCACTGCTTTATCAGGGCGAACATTTTTCCAAGCCGCTGCAGCGCGAACTGCGCGGCCTTGCCGAAACCGCCTTGGAGCAAAAAAACCTCGGCGAACTCGAACCCGTTTGCATCGACCTGTTATCGCTAGGGCGTCGGCTCAACTGGCTACAGCTGTGCGAAATCCTGCGCGTGACCGACAGCACGAAGGCCGTCGGCGAATTCGCCCAGCTTGCCCGCGCCACGCCCGAAGATTTGCCGCTCGTTTACAGCGCCGCGTTGTTGTCCGGCTCGGCCGACCGGGTGGCAGCCTACCTGCTGCGTTACGGCCGCAACGGCATGGCGGATATGAAGCTCGCCCTCTTGTTGGGTGAGGGCGCGTTGAACCAGCTTCTGCTGCGTCAGGTGCCCGTCAACCGGCAGCCTGCGCCCTCGTTCGGACCGGCGACGTTGCTGGCGTTGCTCTATCCCAAACTGGCGCTTGCGGCCAAGTATTTCGGTTTTCTAGTGGGAGCATTTTTTGTTTTTCGCGGTCTGGACAGGGTGTTGTTTGAACCGCAGACGGACGCGGCCACCCATCCTCATGTCAAAAGCGGCGTGCTTGCCGTCCTCACCGCCGGCATGCTGGTCCTCGCCACGGAACCGTTCCTGATCAAACCTGCACCGCCCTCAGAATTTCAGTTGAAACTCACCGTTCCCGTCCTCGCCAACATCTCCGATCCCGCCTCGCTCACCCACGTCGAAAACACGTTCACCATGGACACATCAACGCTCCTCTCTATCGGATTCTTCGCCCTCCTCCAGGTCGGCATGTATCTCCTCTGTCTCGCCAAGATGCGCGAGATAGACCTCCAGCAGATCCCCGCGCTGCTCAAGCTGCGCCTCATGGAAAACGAGGAGAACCTCTTCGACGGCGGCCTCTACATCGGCATCGCTGGCACCGCCACTGCGCTCGTGCTCCAGGTGCTCAAGGTCATCGAGCCCAACCTGCTCGCCGCCTATTCCTCCAACCTCTTCGGCATCACCTGCGTCGCGCTCGTGAAGATCCGCCACGTGCGGCCCTTCAAACGCCGCCTCATTCTCGAAAGCCAGACCTCCTGATCCTTTTCGCGCAACCGCAGGGTTCGTCCCGCCCGGTGCCATGAACAAGACCCTCCTCCTCATCATCTGCGACTTCCTGTTGCTGAACCTCCTCGCTCTCACCAACTGGGAGAAGGCCGCACCCGCGACGCCTTCGAGCAAACCCGCGCCCTCGGCGCAGTCGGCCAACGCCGCCACCAAGGACGACGACATCGTGTCCGTCATGAAGCTCTCGTTGGAAGACGAGAAGGCGCAGCGCGAGCAGCTCTCGCAAAAACTTCAGTCCACCGAGACGACGCTCCAGCTGCGCGAACAGAACCTCACGCAGGTCTCCTCCACGCTGGCCGAGACGCAGAAAACCGCGGCCGATCTCTCGCAGAAATACGCCGTCGCCTCCCGCGACGCCACGATGACGAAGGAACAGCTCGCCCAGCTTCAAAAGGATCTTTCCGAGCGCCAGGCCGAGGCCGAGCGCCAGAAAAAGATGCTCGCCGACCTCGAAAAACAGCAGGTTGAGGCCCGCGAAAAAATCGAAAATCTCAATGTCAGCGTGAAGGTCGCCGAACAGGAAAAACAGATGCTCCGCGCCACCGCAGACAACCTTAAGGTCCAGGTCGAGGCAGAGCGTCAGGAGCGTATCAAGGTGCAGCAAACCACCACCCAGCTCGCGCAGGGCGTGGGCCAGCTCGCGGAAAGCTCCACCGCACTCACCAAGGAGATCCGCGACAACCGCCCCATCAACGTCAACGTTCTCTTCAACGACTTCCTCGCCAACCGTGTGCAGACCACCTTCACCGGCACGCGTCCCGGCCTCTTCGGCACCAAGACGGAAGTCACGCAGACGAAGACCGTCTTTGTGACTGACGGACATGATACCGTCGCACTTGTGCATCTCAACGACACGCCCTTCGACCTGATCGGTCCCGCCTGGGATTGGAAAACGCTCAAGGCGGAGTTCAGCAGCGGAACCTGTCGGACCACTTCGCCCGCGCTGGTGTTTCTTGCGATTGATCCGCGCGTGGTGGCGCTCCCGGTGACGGCGGAGCAAGTCGCCGCCCTCGGCGTGAAGCCCTACAAGATCGTGCTCGAGCCGTTCAAGTTCACCGAAGCGGTGCTCATCTCCAGCGGAGGCGCGGGCTACGGCGAGGTGCCGTTCAAACTTGATCCGACGAACCCGAGCTACGTGCGCATGGACAACCGGCTTGTGCGCCGGTTGTTTGGCGACTTCTCGCCGTCGCGCGGCGACCTTGTGATGAGCAAGACCGGCGAACTGCTCGGCATCATGGTGAACACCGACTACTGCGCGTTGGTGAACAATTTTCTCCCGTCCTACACGCTGCGCACCGGGGATGATCTTGCGACGCGGCCCACGAGCGGGCCACTGACCGATCTCATCAACCGCCGTCGCACGCTGCCGTTCCGCCTCCAGTGATCGGGAATGCTGGAGCGGCTTTATGCCGGCTGTGTCTTAATGCTTCGACCCGGCGGCCCCGCCGCAGGTTGCGCGCAGGTCGCCTTCGCCAAGCTTTCGGCGGAACAGGTCAACTGCCATGCCGAGCGCGAGGTGGGCGAGCTCGGGGTCGTAACGGAAACCCTCGTCGCGCAGGAATGCGTGGGCGCCGTTGAACTCGTGCCAGGTGAAATGCGTGCCGGCGGCGGCGAGCGCGGCATAGACGATGGCGCGGCCCTCGGCGGGGACGTGCGGGTCCTGACGGCCGTAGATCATCATGAGCTCGCCCTTGATCTCGGCGGTGCGGGCGAGGGAATCGTCGTTCATGCCTTTGCCAAGGCCGCGCTTGTGGAGATCGGTCGCGTAGAAGCATACGCCGGCAAGCGCCTCGGGATTCATGGCGGCGCGGAAGGCGAGGTGGCCGCCGATGCAGATGCCCATGACGCCGAGTTTTCCCGTGCAGGCATCGTGCGATCTGAGGAAGGCAAGCGCGGCGCGGGCGTCGTCGTCGTAGGCGGATAGTTCCTTATCGGTTTTCAGGCGGTTGCCCATGTCGGCGCCGGCTTGGTCGTAGGCGAGCACGGTGCCGGCGGGGAGGAATTCGTGGTAGATTTCCGGCACGGCGACGAGGAAACCGTGGCCGGCGAGAAACGCGGCGGTGCGCGCGATGGGCCCCGTCATCTGAAAAATTTCCGAGTAGAGGACGATGCCCGGATACTTACCGGGCGCGGCGGGGCGAAACAGGAAGGTCCGCATGGGACCGTTGGGAGTGGGTAGATCGATGGCTTCGGTTTCGCGGAGGGTCATGTTAAGAAAGGCTGAACGTCTGCGCGCGGGCTTGGCAAACCTTGCGCGGGGCCGGCTCCGGTCTAGTTTACCCGTATGGCTTCGCCTGTCGCGCCCAACATTCTCTGGATCGTCACGACGCAGTGGCGTGCGCAGGCGTGCGGATATGCGGGCGACGTGAACGCGCATACGCCGTGCATCGACGCGCTGGCGGCGCAGGCGGTCAACTACGCGCAGGCGGTGACGCCGCATCCGTTCGGGCCGTTTGCGCGCGCGGCGATGCTCACCGGCGTGCCTTCGCCCGAGAATGGCGTGCGCGACTACTACGATCCGCTGTCGGCGGACGCGCTGACGATCGCGCACAAGATGAACGACCGCGGGTATGCCACCGCATTTTTTGGAAAGTGGCATCTGGCAGAGCGTGACCGTTATGCGCCGCTGATCGGCGAGGTTCATGCGCGGATGGTCGTGCCGCCGGAAGCGCGTGGCGGTTTTGGGTTTTGGGAGGGATTCGAGAGCGGGTTTCTTTTGAACAATCCCTGGCTGCATGGGACGCGGCTGCCGGAGCCGGTGCAGTTTTTGGGCTATCAAAGCGATGTCGTCTGCGAGCGGGCGGCGGAGAAAATCACGGGAATTTCTCAGCCTTGGTTCGCGGTGGTGAGCCTGGAGGCACCGCATCCACCGTATGATGCGTCGGCTTCGGGGGTGAAGAGAGGGCCGGTCGTTTTGCCGGCGAATGTGCCGGAGTCTGCGGCCGAACAGGCGCGGCGCGAGCTCGCGGGCTATCATGCGCATATCGAGGCGACCGACCGGGCGATCGGGCGTTTGCTGGCGGCGCTGCCGGATGACGTTGTGGTGGTGTTCACCTCGGTGCATGGCGACATGCACGGGGCGCACGGTTTGTTCCGGAAAGGCTGGCCGCACGAGGAGAGCGTGCGGGTGCCGTTTCTGGTGAGGAATGGGAAGGCGGAGAGCCTATCGGACGAACCGGTGTCGCTGGTCGATCTGCCGGCGATGACGCTCGCGTGGGCGGGGGGGCGCGAGTGGCGTTGCGAGCGGGATCACGCGGTGATTTCGATGCCGAGTGTGGTGGCGCTGCCGCACCAATGCGACCGGGTTTGGAGCGGCGTGCGTTCGGCAAAGAAAAAAAAGATTTTCAACGCGGACGGTTCCCCGTGGCTGGAGTTCGATCTGGAGAACGACCCGCTGGAAAAGGTGAACCTGGTTCAGGGTTGAGCCGGAGCGGTGGCGATAGCGGAGAGGGCGGCGCGCAGTTTGGCGTCAAGGTCGCGGTTTTTTTGCTCGTTTCGTAGAATGCGCGGGAGCATTTCCGCCGTGACTCTGGTAAAAAAGCCCAGCTATTGGATGCGTTCTTTGAAGGCGATTTCGTCGGTGAAGTTTTCGGGGTGGGCGACGGCTTCGGCGTAGAGCTCTCCAATTTCACGAGGAGCGAGCTCGATGTTGAGGATGACGGATTCTAGGGGAATTCCACTGGCGTTCAGCATTGCGAGAAACGTGCTGTTGGCTGGCAGGGATTTTACGACCTCGGCGAAACGCGAAAAATCGACTCCGGTGATTTTCCGCGAGGATAGTTTGATGCGGGCGATCTGGCCGTTGCAGGCGAGCAGGGCTTCGTCGCGGTCTCGGTTGACGCTGAGCAGGGTGATGCCGCGCTTGTTTT
>JANXRL010000168.1 GCA_025352985.1 Verrucomicrobiota bacterium | reverse complement strand
GCAGCGAGGTTTCGGGCAGCAGTGATGCCGTGGCCCACGGACGGGGGCTGGCCCGCGAGCGCACGAGGGAGAAACCAAAGTTGGCGGCGCCGAGGTAGAGGAGCACAAGGAAGGCGGCCTGGGCGGTGACGGCGGATGGATAGTCGGCCAACTCGCCGTGCCGTCCGAACAGGGGCACCGCGTAGAACGCGATGCAGGTGAGCATCGAAATCTCGAATGCGGGGAACCAGGTGCGCTGGTTTTTCGCCCAGAGGAGGGCGGGCAGGCAGGCGAGTGCGAGGATGCCGAAGCCCAGCAAATCGGAGAGGCTGATATCGCCGCCGCTCGTCCACGTGAAATAGACGATCGCGGCGACCAGCGCGAAGACTCCGCCCCGAAAAAGGCGCTGTGAGGCGGCGGGGCTTGGGGCGTTCGAGGTATTTTCGATGTCGTGGGAGGATTGCGTCATGGCGCGAATATCAGGGGGCGGTGGGCATGAGCAAAGGGTCGGGACTCAATCGTAGCAATCCCGGCATGGCTAGGCGCTCCCTTGGCGAGTGGAGGGGAGGAGGACGCGGATGTCCCATGTTTTATCGCCGCCGGGGTTGGTGGTGGTGATGGATTCAAGCGTCTCAAAACGTGCATCGATCCGCCGCCAGATCGCGGGAGTGTTTCCCCAGCGATACATGGAGACGATGAGCACACCGCCGGGCTTCAGGGATGAGGCGAGGCGGGTCAGCGTGGCGGCGGCGTCGTAAAAATAACCGGCGACTTCGTTTAGCACGATCACGTCGTAGTGGGCGGGAGGCACCCACGTTTCGAGGTCGCCTTGCTGGACTAGCGTTCCGGCGGGCAGACGCTGTTGCGCGAGACGGACGGCCTCGGGGGAGAGATCGACGCCGTGATAAGCGGTCAACTCATCGGGCCTGAAGGAGGCGGCGAGGCGGCCACTGCCGCAGCCGGCATCGAGGAACCGGGGTTTGGGGTGGCGGGCGCGGATGAGTGAGACGAGGGCCTCGTAGCGCGAGTTTTCTTCGGGCGAGTCGAGTAACTGCCAATGGCCCGAGCGGAACTCGGCGTCAAAAGCCTCGGCGGGCACGGGATGTCCGAAACCGCGCGGGGCGTCGATGAAGCGGCGCCTCAGGTGGCGGAGGATTTTTTTCAACATGGACGGGTGAATTGAAATTTAACGCCCGATCAGCGTTCGAAGAAAAACTCTTCGGGTGCGTCAAAGCAGCGGACGAAGCCCCGGGGCAGCACGGGCTGCGGCCACGGCGGCGTGGGCTCGGTTTGCGAAGCGTAGGCGGCGATGGCGGTGCGTTTGATCGCGGCGGCATGAGGAAACGCTAGGCCCCATACGCGTCGGCTGGTCAGTCCGGGCCTGATGAGCCGCTGGGGGCTCCAGCGCGCCCAAATCGGATACTCAAGGACACGGGCCGTGAGTTGAGCGAGTTGGAGTGCGCGGAGTGTGAGCGTGAACGCGGCGACGTGTTCGGAGCTGCCGTCGGCTTGGCAGGGCAGGCAGAGTTCGGTGGGTTGAAGCGAGCGGAGCTGTTTGGAAAGTCTTGTGACCAGCGCCTCGGCTTCGGCAGGTGAAAGATGCGGCAGGCCGCCGTCGGGCGCGTCAAGAAAGTGGAGCGAGGAAGCGGCGACCCCCAGGTGCGCCATCGCATGGATGGCTTCGGCGTGGCGTAGGGTTGTGATGTCTGCGGGGCTGAGGAGCGGGTGCCGGGAGTGGGATTTTGAACCGTCGGTGATATAGACGATACTCACCGGAAGACCGGCTTTCCGGTGGGCGAGGATGAGGCCGGCGCAGCCGAGGGTTTCATCGTCTTGATGCGGAGCGATGATGACGCAATGACCGCCGGGAGTCGGAGTGTAGCGGCGACTCCGCAGGCGCAGGCCGAGGGTGACGACGGCGCGGACAACGCGGCGGAGGGCTTCCTTCATGGGGTGACCTTGACGGGCACGGCGCGGATGTGGCCAACATCGAAACCTGTCGCGGGCGGCTCAGTGCCGCGGGCGAGGCGGGCGAGCGCGTCGGCATAGTAGTCGCCGGGCGTGAGGGTTTCGAGGCGGTAGCCTGCCGCGATGAGGAGGCGTCCGCAGTCGGCCAGATTTTGAGCGGAATGAATCTCCATGAGCAGGACAGGGCGGAGGAGGCGAAGCGTTTCGGGGGCACCTTGAAGCACGTTGAGTTCGGCGCCTTCGACATCGATTTTGACGAGGGCGAGTTGTGGATCGGGTGAGCGGGCCATGATTTCATCCAACGTGACCGCAGGGATGACGAGCGTGCCGATTTCGGCGGTGGCGGTGACGTGGCTGGTGGTGGTGCCGCTGGCTTGAAAGCTCACGGTGCCGGTGCGGTCGGCCACGGCGACGGCGTGGCAGGTCACCTGGTGGAAGGCGTTGAGTTCGCAGTTGCGCCGGAGTTTGCATGCGTTGGCCGGATCGGGTTCGAAAGCGTGGACATGGCCGGTCGGGCCGACGAGACGGGCCATGTGCAGGGTGTCGAATCCCATGTGGGCGCCGATGTCGGCGGCGACGAGGCCGGGCCGCAGCGCGGCGGAGATCGCCTCTTGGACGGCGGGCTCGTAATCGGGATTGAGCCAAAAATAGTTGGGCACGCTGCGGTCCACGACGAGGTTGAGGCCGACATTGGGACCGGAGGTGATGCGGACGATGACTTCACCCTGCGCGGGCACGAGTCGCTTGAGGAAAGCGGCCAGCGGGGTCAGAAGCGCAGGGTGACGATAAACAAAGGCTTTGACGCGTGAAGGCGTGGCCCCGGCGATTTTCAAGGCGAGAGAACGGAGGAGTGGCATGCGGTTCAGTTCAGGCGGACGAGGCGAGCGCGCGGGTGACGAGTTCAGTGAGGCGCGGGGCTTCCCGTTCCCAGCAGTAGGTGGTTTCTGCGAGCAAGCGCGCGGCGAGGCGGCGGCGGATGAGGGCCG
>JANXRL010000116.1 GCA_025352985.1 Verrucomicrobiota bacterium | reverse complement strand
TGGCCGCAGGCCAGGCTTACGGTGTGACAGAGGGATGAGAACGTTCGACGGAGCGAAGCGCTCCAATTGCCCATTCAAATTTCACATCACGTTGGCCTCCTCCGGAATATCGGGACGCCGAAAGGATAAATCTTCATTTATTACAGCCGGCTGGTAAAATCGTAAGCTCCTGAATCGACGTGAACTTGAAGGCGACCAGCTTGGTTCTCAAAGCTTTGAATGCCATTGTTAAGCTTCAGGGGTTTGCCGCCCAGCAGGACGGAGGGGGATTCCACAACGGGGATATCTATTTCAGCCGTTGAGCCTTTCGGGATAATGACGTTCAACCACAAGGTGGTTCCTTCCTTTTTCCAGGAGACTTCGACGTTTCCGTGAGGCGTGGGCACGGTGCCTTTGGCCCATTTCAAGTCGCACAATTCAGGATGGATCAAAATTTTGTCGTAAGCCGGAGCCGCCGGACTGATCCCCAGTATTTTACTCGACATCTGGTAGGTGGGGCTGGCTATCCAGCCGTGGCTGAAATCGCCTCTATTCGGCCCCATTTCGCGCACGGTCTGGGTTTCAGGAATCACTTTGTATTCGTGCATCTTTGTTACGCCGTATTTCCCGAAAAGCCCCGCGTGGGCGATCGCGTCGAACACAAAATGCATGTAGTAAGGGGTCACGTCCCAGTTTTTATTTGCGATCATACCCTCCACGATTGCGGCCTGTTCCGACGCTGGCGCGAGGTCATGAAGCACGGCCACCGCGTTGTTCTGAACGCTGAAACTTTCCATCTGCACATCCGCCGGCATCCATTTGTTGGGAGCAACGGACGTAACAAAAGGTTTCCCGTCGCGATACATTCCTCGTTGGGGATTCCAAAGTTCCGACTGATAGGACTCGGCGATGGCGTGGCGGAGCTTTTCGTATTTTTCGACGTGCGCGGTATCGCTGCTGAGTTTTGAAATCGTGATCGCATCGGCCAGCGCGCGGTAGAAAAGCGCGGTCATGTAACCCTGCCCGATGACAGCGGGAGGGTGATGGCAGGCAAACGAGATTTTCGGATTTTGGTCGTCGCGCACCGTCACCCAGTCCATGAACATGTAGTTGGGCGCTTCGGAAATAATGCCGTTTTTCCCGAGGTAAGACGCAAACTGATCGATGACGGCATGGACGCTGGGCGTCAGCTCTTCCACCACCGTTTTATCCCCGGTGAACTGGTAATAGTTCACGAGTGACTGCAACCAGTAGAAAATATAGCTCGTGTGGAAAGTGTGGTATTTCGCATTTGTCATGACCCATGCCCATTTCCTCAAGTCCTGCCGAGCAAGCGACGTGTTGTTACCCATGGAATAATAGTTGACCAAGTCTGCGATGAGATAGTCGCCATAATCGCTGATCGGCTCCTGGTGCTGTGGTGAGTCGAGATGATGCGTGATCATGCAGATCTGGGTGGACCAGCGCCCGCTTTTCCAGAGCGTATTCAGTGCCTCGTCACTGCAACTGAACGCGCCTTGATATTCCACAGGCTGCGAAAGGAAATCCGCACTGACGTCCATGATTTCGACGGGAGCGGAGGCGTTCTGCACGAGCACGTTGATGGTGCCAAGCGCGGCGTAATCGCGGGACTCAAAATACTGCACGCCATCGCGCAACAGGAGTTGGTATATCTTTCCACCCCAACTGTTGGTTTCATTAACTGCCAAGGTAATCCGCGCACCTTTGCTGCCCTTGACTTTGATGCCGCAGCGGCCGGCCATGATTTTGTCGAACTTCACGGCAAACTCGCCGTCGCCTCGCACCACGACCGGTTGACCGTCCGTGAACGGCTTGTTCGGCACTGTGACTCCACCCGAAACGCGGGAGATTTCAAAATAGGGATAACGCGCTTCCATGAGCGGCGGCAATTCGTTCGCCACCATTGTCTCGGCGGGTGCGGTCGTGATTTTGCAGGCAGTCCATGCCGAGTCGTCGAAGCCGGGCTGCAACCAGCCGACCGGTTCAGCCGTCGCATCAAAGAGCGGCTTTGGGCCTTTGCCGAGCTTCGCCGCGTCTTTCGGTGCAGCCTCCTGTTTTTTGAGGTATGCCGACGCGATTGCTTTCCACGAGTCGTCTGATTTGAAGGTCGCGATTTTCCCGTCGGGATACTCGACCTGCAATTCAAGAAGCAGATCATTGCAACCGATGAGTTCCACCCCCAAGGCATTTTTGCCTTGGCGAAAAAACGGGGTCAGGTCCCGGCAATCATAAAATCGCCGTTTACTTCCTCCCCCCTGGAAGTCTGCTCCCGGATCCGCAGGACCTCTCGAAGCCGGTCGGCCATTGATATAAAGCAGGTAATTGTTGGAAGTGATCCAAGCAGTCACTTTTTTGGGCTTCCGATCTAGGACGACTTCCTTGCGTAAACAATTCGCAGTCGAGCCTGGAATGCGAGGCGCAGCGGAGGCGATCCATTGAGCAGTCCAAGATATTTTGGGTTCCGGTTTGCGCCAGTCATAGCCTGGCGCTTGCACCCCATCCTGATCGACCTTCACGGTCATGCCCGCATTGACGATGGGACCCCGAGTATCTCCGTCCTGAGCGGGGAGCTGGGCAAGTCCAATTGCAGCAGTCATCATTTGAAGTGCTATTACGAAACGAAATGAAAGGTTCATGGGGGTGATATCAATGGCGTGGAGTTCGGGGCAAATGCCGGTTTACCCCGAAGTTTATACTGCAGCGCTAGCAAAGGGGGGGGCAATTTGTAGCTTGATCGATGGCGGATGCACGGGGCAGTTATTTTGGAATGCTGCTCTTTGCTGCCGGCATTGCCGACACCGCCTTCAACCCTACGCCGCTTACTTTTAGCCCGTAAGCAAACTCGCACGGCTTCGAGGGGGGAAGGGTAACGAGCAATCCGTCATCGGTTTGCCTCCAGTCGAGCTTCACCTTGCTTCCCAGCAAGGTGACATCGCTGACTTTTCCCGCTGCATTCGCGAGCGAATGGATGACGGTCTTTCCATCCGCAGGCCAAGCCATGAGGTAGGCGAACACGGCTCCGTCCTTCGTTGTGAAGCGAATATCCTGACCGGTGTAAGGCGTTTTGGCTTGGCCTTTACCTAAGTTGCCGCCGTGCATCACCACGGAGCCTTCACCCCAGACATCCCACGCGCTGGAGTCGTAAATGCCCTCGCTGTTTAGGTCCATCCACGAGCCCATGTCTTCCAGAGTTTTGCGACCGCCAGGGTCGAGTTCACCTGCGGGGCTCAGCGGAATATTGATCGCGTAGTTACCATCGTGCGAGACGGCTTCCAGCATTTGGTGGATCACCATCCCGCTATCGTAGAACGTCCCGCTTTTGTAGAACCATTCGCCCAAACCGTTCTCCGTCTGCCAAGGCTGGTCACGCTTGATGGCGTCCGGCACGTGGGACTCGACATTGACGGCAATAGCGCGCGGATCTTCGTTACCTTTTGTAAAAGCCATCGCTTCAAGGTGTCCGCCGTTTTTAGCGATGTTGGTATTGTAGAGATGCGCAATAACGCGGGGGGTGGCGTCTGCGCGCAGCCCCTTGCCAGTGCCGTGTCCGATGAACGGGTAACTGCCGCCGCCGTCGAAATAGATGAAGTCCGGCGAAAACTGATCGATGGCGTCGATGATACGGTGCGTCCATTTCGTGGCATACCAAGTGGCGAAATCATGATGAAGCTTGAGATTGCCCTCTGGAACGCCATGGGAAAGCGGGCTTTGCATCCGATAAGCGGTCAGGCCATCTTTCCAAGTCGCAGGCATCTTCACTTCGTCCTTGAGATCGATTCCGTAGAGGTCCTTTAGGTCGAGGCCCATGTCTTTCCACCACGTCTTTTTGCCGTCGTAATTTTGCGCGCCATCGTAGGGCACATCTTTGAGCGGCCCCTCCAGATCGCTCAGGAACGCCGGTTGATACCACCAGAGAGAGTAATCGCCGTGGAAGGCGATTCCGAAGCGGATACCCTGCTTGTCCGCCGCCGCCTTCCAACCGCCTACGATGCTGCGATGCGGGCCGAGTTTAACCGAGTTCCACGGTTGGTATTTGGAGTCCCAAAGGTCGAAATTGTCGTGGTGCATTCCCTGTGCGATGACGTAGCGGGCACCGGCCCGTTTGTAGAGGGCCATGAGCACTTCCGGGTCCCATTTTTCCGCCTTCCAGAGCGGCAGCATGTCCTTATAACCGAATTGGCTTGGGTGTCCGTATTTGGCGAGGTGGTCCGCGTAAACAGTGCGGTAGTTGCCCCAGGCATATTTTGGCATGTAAATCCACTTGGCATACCAATCGCCATCTTCGCCGACCGATTGCGGCCCCCAGTGCAGCCACATGCCGATCTTCGCTTTGCGCCACCAACCGGGGCGCTTGAAATTGTCACCAAGCGATTTCCAAGTTGGCTCGCACGGTCCGGGGGCGATCGGGACATTGATGACTTCCATTCCGTTTGGAAGAACGGTCGGAGTTTTCGGCGCGTCGTCGGCAATGGCAAGGTGTGCGGTAACAGCGCAAACTAGGGTTAAAGAAATGCAAGCAACGCGTTTAAACCGGCGCGTTATCATTCTTAGGGTATTTGAAATAAAGGGAGTCAGCACCCATTAATAAAATGGATTAAATTTTCCGATGGAAAGTTATAAGTAGTAAGAAGGACGTAGCCGCCTTTTCGGTTTTCTTTCTGTAGATTGCGCCGACTAGGGCCTACGTGCAGCCGGGCATGCCGCTCGTGTTGTAGTCGCCATGCGCGAGCGACTGGCAGTTGGATGCGGATACGGTTTTATTTAATCCGCTCTAGATGTTCTCGTCTTCGCTTGGTTTGAGGATGCCCAAGTTGGCCGGCAGATGCTTGGGCAGCCAAAAATAGTAGCTCATAAGCCACCAGCTGCGCGACGCGCGGTAAAACAAGATCGGGACTCCGATGGCGCCGATTCCGGCGAGGACGGCCGCAATAAGACTGGAGAGCACGCCGACCAAGTAAAGGATCAGCACGGGAACGAGAAAGCAGATCACGGTCACGCCGTAGTTGAGCGACATCGAGCCGAGGAAGAAACCCTCGTCACGCTCGATTTTGAGACCGCAGGCCGGACACTCCGAGTTCAGCTCGAACAACGACCCTTCTTTGAAAAGCGTTTTATCTCCGCAGTTGGGGCAGCGGTTGGCGATGCCTCGGGTGAAAATTTGGCAGCGGGTGACGTGCATGAACAGACAGCAAGACGCGGCGGTGGGCGCAGGGCAAATAGGGATGCAAAAAAGGCGCGCCGGTGAAGGCGCGCCTTGAAGTGGGACAACGTTGTCCGGCTTACGAGCCGAGCTGGTAGCGCACGAAGCGGCGCACCTGGATGTTTTCGCCGGTCTTGGCGATGGCCTCGGTGAGGATTTCCTTGATGGATTTTTCCGGGACCTTCACGAACGGCTGGTCGATGAGGGCGACAGTCGAGAAAAACTTCTCGAGCTTGCCTTCGACGATCTTCTGCACCGCGGCGGGCGGCTTGCCGGCGACCTGCGCCGCGGCAATCTCGCGTTCGGCGGCGATGTCGGCCTCGGGAACCTGATCACGGGTGACGTAGAGCGGGTTCGCGGCGGCGATGTGCATGCCGAGGTCGTGGACGAGGGCCTTGAAATCGTCGTTGCGGGCGACGAAGTCGGTCTCGCAGTTGACCTCGATCAGGACGCCCACTTTTCCACCGGTGTGGATGTAGCTGTAAACGAGGCCTTCCTTGGCTTCGCGATCGGCGCGCTTGGCGGCGGAGGCGGCGCCCTTCTTGCGAAGGATGGTGATGGCTTCCTCGACGTTGCCGTTGGTCTCAACGAGGGCGCGCTTGCAGTCCATGAGGCCGGCGCCCGTCTGGGAGCGTAGGTCGTTGACTTGCTGGGCGGTGATGGTGGCGGTGGTGCTCATTATGGCGTGAGTGGTGGCGGGTTACTCCTTGGGGGCGGCGACCTTCTTGCGGGGGGCGACCGCGACCTTCTTTTTGACGACGACAGGCTCGCCTTCGACGAGGGGGGCGAGGTCGGAGGGGATGTCGATCTTGGAGAGATCGATCTCGCCCTCGGCGTTGACGGCACCGGATGCGGCGGCGACGGCGGCGGAGGCGGCCTTGAGGTCGGCCTGGCCGCGGGTGGAGCGGCGGGTCTCGCGCTGGGCGAGGCCGCTCTGCACGGCGGCGACGATGGTGTCGACAACGATGCGGATGGACTTCACGGCGTCATCGTTGCCAGGAATCGGGTGGGAGAGCTTGGTGGGATCGGCGTTGGTATCAACGAGACCGATGCAGGGGATGCCGGAGCGGGAGGCTTCGGCGACGGCGATCTCCTCGTGGTCGGTGTCGACGACGAACATGGCCGAGGGAAGCTCGGGCATGTCGATGATGCCGGCAAAGTTCTTGTTCATGCGGACCATCTCGCGCTTGATCGCGGCTTCTTCCTTGGAGGAGAGCTTGGCGAGTTCGCCGGAGGTTTCCTGTTGCTGATACTTTTTGAACTTTGCGATGGATTTTTTGACGGTGGCGAAATTGGTCAGGGTGCCGCCGAGCCAGCGGTCCACGCAGTAGGGCTGGTTGGTGGCGATGGCGGCCTCGCGGATGATTTCCTGGGCCTGGCGCTTGGTGCCGACGAAGAGCACGTTGCCGCCGTTGGCGACGGTTTCCTCGATGAAGGCGTAGGCCTTTTGGAGGAGCTCGTGGGTCTTGCCGAGGTCAATGATGGTGATGCCCTGGCGGTGGTCGAACACGTAGGGCTTGGAGCGGGGGTTCCAGCGTTTGGTCTGGTGACCGAAGTGGACGCCGGCATCGAGGAGGTCTTTGGCAGTTACGTTCATGGGATCTATGTTATCTGTTTGAAACACAGGTCGGCCGATGGGCCGCCTTGCGATCGAGAGATGAGTGTTGTGGTTGTATTTTTTCCGACGCCCGGAACGGGTGAAGGAATGTTAGAGCACAGAGGTTGAAAAAGGGGCTGGCAAGCGGAGAATCCGGGTTTTGGTAAAAAGGCCGTTGACAGGGTGCCTCGTGAAACCATGTTCTTGCCCTCCCACTTGTTGCAGGGTGGAGCAGCCCGGTAGCTCGTCAGGCTCATAACCTGAAGGTCGTTGGTTCGAATCCAACCCCTGCACCCAATTTCACAGCGTGACATGAAGTGTCACCGAGGGTCTTTAAGGCCTCAAGTTGCTTGTTCGTAGCGGCTTTCAGGGTTTCAGCAAAATTGCTGATGATGTCACCAAATGACATCGAAGGACTCGGAAAACCGCACTTTTGTGCTCCGGAGTGTGCTGCGGATTCCAAAGTGGATACCACCCACGGCAGTTTTGCCATTTCTGCACGCATCCCCAGTCCGGCCCTGTCGGTGTAGATCTTGGCCGTTAGATTCGCGTCAGAGTGCCCGAGCACATCCTGT
>JANXRL010000111.1 GCA_025352985.1 Verrucomicrobiota bacterium | reverse complement strand
TGGGTTTTCGTTGAAAAAGGATGCGGTAGATCAAGGCAAGGCGGGTGGCGGCGGTGGGGGCGGCGGCGATCTCGGGGCGGGCGATGATCTGGCGGGCGACGTCGGCTGTAAGCGGGTTGTTGAGGAAGAACAGCGCCTGCTGGGGGACGGTGGTGTTGATGCGACGGCTGTTGGGCATGTCGGGCACGGAGAAGTCGAACTGGGTGAGCACGTCGCTCAGGCCGTTGCGGTCGACGTAGCCGTAGATGCTGCGGCGGTAGGAGAACGGCTCGTCAGTGATGTTGACGGGTTTGCCGCCGATCGTCGGGTCGAGTTTGCCGGTGAGGAGGAGCAGGGAGTCGCGGATGCCCTCGAAGTCGAGGCGGCGGAGGTTGGCGCGCCAGAGGAGGCGGTTGTCGGGGTCGAGGGCGCGGGGATCGGCAAGGAAGTCGTTGACCTGATTCACAAGGGTCGTGAGCGCCTGGTTGGTGATGGTGGAGTGGGCGGCGTAGAGCGGATTGAGGCCGGGGTTTGCGCTCTGCTGGTAGGTGCTGCTGAGAAGGATGAGCTTGTGGAGCTTTTTGAGGGACCAGCCGTTTTCGACGAACCACGAGGCGAGGAAGTCGAGGAGTTCGGGATGGGTGGGCGGTTCGGACATGTTGCCTAGGTCGTCGGGCGTGTGGACGAAGCCCTCGCCGAAATGGCCCTGCCAGACGCGGTTCACGGCGACGCGGGCGGTGAGGGGGTTGTCGCGCGTGGCGATGAGGCGGGCGAGTTCGTAGCGGCCGCTGCCTTCGCCGAAGGGAGCGGGGCCGCCGGGGGAAAGCAGGGAGAGGAAATGGCGCGGTTCGACGGGGCCGCGGCGGGAGGCGTCGCCGCGGATGAGGATGGGCGAGTCCTTGGCCTGCGCGCTGTCCGTCACCACCATGGCGGCACCGGGCGCGCCGGGGTGGGTGATGCGAAGTTCGTCGATCTTGGCGAAGAGGAACTTGTCGTTGACGATGTCGGGCAGGCGGGCCTGGGCGTAAAACCGCCTCTGG
The DNA here is from genome assembly GCA_025352985.1 of Verrucomicrobiota bacterium. Lineage (GTDB taxonomy): Bacteria > Verrucomicrobiota > Verrucomicrobiia > Opitutales > Opitutaceae > Rariglobus. The sequence goes on along the minus strand of JANXRL010000111.1, from coordinate 2,962 downwards.
TCCTCGACGCGGGTGATGTCCTTGCCGAGGGGGACGGGATAGAAGCAGGTGAACAACTCGACGGCGGACGGGTCGGGCGGGATCACGAGCGAGAGCGAGTCGCGCCGGGCGTTGAGGTAGTCGTTGAACGAAGTCCGATAACGCTCGAATAGGCGCGCGTAGGCTTGGCCCACGTCGTCGAGGCGGGCGGGGCGCAAGGTCATGAGTTCGCGGGCGACGAGCGGGTTCACCTTGGCGTTGAGGAGGGATTTTTCGAGGAGGTCGGGGGCGAGTTTCGCGAAGTCGTCCGGCTGGTCGCGGTAAAGGGAGGCGAGGCGGTTGTAGGGGCCGAAGACCGGATGGTCGGTGCCGGCGGGAATGGCTTCGTCGAGTTCGGGCGGCAGCTCGAGTTTGTATTTGGCGCGCACCGCGTCGGCTTCGGCGGACCGGCGGCCGAAGGCGGTGGCGTAACCGTGGAAGACGAGGTGGGACTCCTTCTGGAGCTCGCCGGCGAGCCGGCCGACGATGGCGTAGTAGAGGGCGCGGTTTTCGGTTTCGAGCGCGGTGAACTTGCGCCGGTAGTCGTCCTGCTCGGCGGGCGTGGCGCGGCTTTTAAGAAGGGGCGGATCGTAGGGCTCGTCGATGGAGTTGAAGACGCCGTGGAGCGCGTAGTAGTCGGCGGTGGGGACGGGGTCGAACTTGTGGTCGTGGCAGCGGGCGCAGCTCACGGTGAGGCCGAGGAAAGCTTTGCTCGTGGCGTCGATGCGCTCGTCGATGAGGTCGTGACGGTTTTCGTAGTGTTTGCCGACGGTGATGAAGCCGAGGGCGGCGAGGCGGTCGTCGGCAGGTCTGAGGTCGGGGAGTTGGTCGGCGGCGAGCTGTTCGACGATGAACTGGTCGTAGGGTTTATCGTCGTTGAGGGCGTTGATGACGTAGTCGCGATAGGTCCAGGCGTAGGTGTAGCGAGAACTCTCGAAGCGGTTGCGCGGGGTGGCTCCGCGGGTGTCGGCGTAGCGGGCGGTGTCGAGCCAGTGGCGGCCCCAGCGCTCGCCGTAGTGGGGATTCGCGAGGAGGCGGTCGATCCACTTTTCGAGCACGAGGCGGCGGGGCGGGTAGAAGCCCCGGTCGCCTTCACCGTAGGGGACGCGGCCGGCGTCGAGGTATTGTTGCTCCGTGGCGGTGGCGGCGTCGTAGTCGCGAGAGAAGGCGTTGACCTCTTCCAGGGTCGGCGGCAGGCCGAGCAGGTCGTAATACATGCGGCGCAGGAGCGTCTCGGGTTCGGCTGGCGGCGTGGGCTTAAGGCCGACGGCCTCGAGCTTCGCGAGCACGAAAAAATCAATCGGGCTCTGGCACCACGCGCGGTCGATCACGCGGGGCGCGGCGGGTTTTTTGACGGGTTGAAAGGCCCAGTGGGCGCGGGCCTTGGCGGTGAGGCCGGTGAGTTTTTTGGAGACGGCTTCGCGCGGGTCGGGCGCGCCACGGGCGATCCAGGCGCGGACGAGAGCGATCTGGTCGTCGGACAGGCGTCCGCCGGTCCGTTGGGGCGGCATCTTCAGGTCCTCTTCCTGATAGGTGAGTGCGCGGAAGAGCAGGCTTTGGTCGGGCTTGCCCGGGATGATGACGGCGCCGTCGTCTCCGCCGGCGAGGAGACCCGCGCGCGTGTCGAGGACGAGGCCACCCTTGGACTTTCCCGCGGCAGCCGAATGGCATTGATAGCACTTGGCTGAGAGAAGCGGACGGATGTTTTGCTCAAAAAAGGCGACGTCTTCAGGTGTCAGCGCGGCTCGCGCAGCGGAAGTCGCGACGAGAAGCACCAACAAGAGGCGGACCGGCGATGGCATGGTGGGGTGACGCAGGAGGGCTAGGGCAACGAAATGATAGTATTAAATTTTATCTCGCGGTAAACCTAAACTTAATGCGCGGGAAAGCATCGGCGGGCTGAATTTAGCCGCCGCGCTTATTTCACGTCCACCGTCCACTGCTTCGAGCCGCGGTTGGCGGCTAGCGTGATGATCGTATGGCCGAGCGGAAGCGTGCCACCGGGGATTATGAGGGTGACCGTGCTGTCCTTGGTGCGGGCCTGCAGACCGCCCGCGATGGACTCGAACTGGGTCACGATCACGATGGTATTGGAGCGGATGAACACCTGCGAGCCGCCTAGCTGTTCTTTTTGATTGGACACGCCGCAGTTGAAGAGAATCGGGTAGGGCAGCAGTGCGGTCGCCTGTCGGGGAGCGGAGACCGAGGTGATGGTGTCGGGCAAACGCGGCGGCTCGACAAACGTGCCGGCCAGCCCGCCAGGAAGTCCGCCGGGGGCGTTGGCGACGGCCGCAACGGGGCCGATGGAACGAAGGAGGGCGACGGTGTCGGCGGGGCGTTCGGCGGCGGTCTCGATGCGGCGGTAACCGGCGTTGAGCAGGCGTTCGATGTTGGCGCGTTTGGTGAAATCCTCGTAGGGACGGTAGGCGGGTTCTGGCTTGCGGTAGTGGAGCGTCAGGTAGGTGTAAACGGCGATGCCAACGATGATCGCGAGGACCATCCACTTCATGGGCCAGGGTTTTTGCGGGGACGCGCGGCGGGCGGACATGGCGGAGGAGTGAAGACGGCGGCGGGCGCAAGGCAAGCCGCTCCGTGAAAACCAATCCGGCACCGGGGCAAATACAGTTTGCCCCGGTGCGGGCGGGGTGTTTCGTTGGCCGACTTCATGAAATATTGGTCCCAGTTTTTTATCCCGACCCTCAAGGAAAGCCCCGCCGACGCGGAGATCGCCTCCCACAAGCTGCTCGTGCGCGCCGGTCTCGTGCGCAAGCTCGGTGGCGGGCTCTACACTTACATGCCGCTCGGTCTGCGCGTCATGCAGAAGCTATCCCAAATCTGCCGCGAGGAACTGGACGCCGCCGGTGGCATCGAGCTGTGGATGCCGCACGTTCACCCCGTCGAAAACTGGGAGCAGGGCCCGCGCTGGGCCGCCGCCCGCGAGATC
>JANXRL010000110.1 GCA_025352985.1 Verrucomicrobiota bacterium | reverse complement strand
TTCATTTTCACGGGCTGCGTGCGCGTTTCGAGGCCGGGCACCTTGCCGTTGAGCCCCAGGCCGAGTCCCTCGTCGGGCTGGATCTGGAACGCGAGGGGGTTGGGTGCGAGGTTGAAGCGCTCGCTCTCGGCAAAGAGCGTGCCCGGGGGGCGTTTGAACTGGATCGCGATCTCGGAAACGCGGCGGGCCATGCGCTTGCCCGAGCGCAGGTAGAACGGCACGCCCTGCCAGCGCCAGTTGTTGATCGAAAGTCGGATCGCCGCGTAGGTCTCGGTCGCGGACTCCGGATTGATGCCGGCCTCCTGAAGATAACCGGCCACCTGCTTGCCGCCCATCATGCCGGCGGCGTATTGGGCGCGGGCCACGTCACCGCCGGCGGCGAGATTGAGCGGCTGGATCGCGCGGAGAAGTTTCACCTTTTCGTCGCGAATCGCCTCGGCATCGAGCGACACCGGCGGCTCCATCGCGGTGAGCGCAACGAGCTGCATCGTGTGATTCTGGATCATGTCGCGCAGGGCGCCGCTCTGCTCGTAATAACCGCCGCGCGTGCCCACGCCGACCTCCTCGGAAACGGTGATCTGCACCGAGTCTATGAAGTTGCGGTTCCAAAGCGGCTCGAAGATCGAGTTGGCGAAACGCTGCACCAGCAGGTCCTGCACGGTCTCTTTACCGAGATAGTGGTCGATGCGGTAAACCTGATGTTCCTCGAAAACCTGACGGATCGTCTGGTTGAGAGCGAGGGCGGAGGACAGATCCTTGCCGAACGGCTTTTCGATAATGACCTTCGCGTGGTGGATTTTACCGAGATATTTCGAGGCGAGCCCGCTGGCGCCAAGGTTCAGCAGAATAGGCGCAAAAACCGAGGGAGGCGTGGAAATGTAGAACAAAGTCTGCACCTCGCGCCCGAGGTTTTTTTCGATGGTCTCGATGTGTGCCGCGAGCTTGTCAAACGCGGCTTTCTCGTCGTAACCGCCCGACACATAGGTCGTGCATTCGGCGACGCGGCTCCAGACATCGGCATTGAGTTCGCGGCGGGAAAATTCCTTGATGGCGGCGGTCGCGTCGGAGCGAAACTCCTCGTCGGGAATCGGCCTGCGGCCGTAGCCCACGAGGTGAAAATCCGCCGGGAGCAGGTTGTCGTAGCTCAGGTTGTAGATCGCGGGTATCAGCTTGCGGGCGGTAAGGTCGCCCGAAGCGCCAAAAATGACGACGACCGTCGGAGGCGCACCGCGGTGCTTGCTGAGTCCTTGCAGGAAGGGATGACGTTGAGCTTCGGCCATGAGAATCGGATTCCGCCAACGCCCAGGGGGCTAAGCAAGGCTAATGCTTTGAATAATCTTCATGAAAAACACCCGCCGCTTTCATGGCCGGAAGTGCTTCGCAAACAATGGCACATTCGCAAAGTGCCTGACTTCCGCCTTCGCTTCGCCATGTGTAGTGACCTCCACGACATCCAGACGGAAAGTTTCCGGCGGCGGCTGAAGCTGCCGCAAATAGGCGGTCGCGGCTCGACGCAGGACCTTTTTCTTGCGGGCATCGACGGTGTAATAACCAGGCACGAGCGCACTGGCGGAGCGGGCTTTGACCTCCACAAAAACCAAGATCTCACCGTCGCGGCAAACAAGGTCGATTTCATCGCGGCGGTCCTGCGGACTGCGCCAATTGCGGGCAACAATTTTAAATCCGTGGGCGGCTAAAAAATCCCCTGCTAGGCGCTCCCCCAAAGCCCCCGTCGAAAGCTCGGGGTCGCTCCGGGTGGTCGCAAACCAAGCCTTCATATGTTTCCACATAGGTTATTTGATTACCGAAGTTTGAATGCCATGCCGGATTGTCATTGCGAGAACAGTCCTCGGGTGGCAATTCCAGACCCACACGCCGCCATCAAGGCGCTTTCCCATCATGGCCTCGGCTTCCCTTTCAAACACCCTGCGTCGTTCCCTGCTGATCAAGGTCATATCGAAACCCGCGCCCAGCCGTGAGGACATGGCTTCGGTTATTGAGCTGACTGCTTCAAAAATCGTCGAGGCGCTGCATGCACAGTCGATGACGCTCTATCTCGTCGAGGGTAACGACATCGTCTTCAAACACGTTTATTACTCGCCCACTCTCTGGGGTGACGACAAGGCCAAAGAAACCCGCTTCAAAGAGACTGCCGCCAAGCTGCTCACCCTTAAACTCCCCATCAACAAAGGCATCGTCGGCAAAGTGATCGCCGAGGGCACGCCCGTTTTTTTCCGCAACACCGATACGCAGGCACCCATGATGCTTTCCATGGCTCAGACGACCGGCTTCGACGTGCGCTCCATGCTCACCGTGCCGCTCAAGACCAACGTCGTGATCGGCGCCATCCAGCTCCTCAACAAAGAGCCCGCCGTTGACATCAACTGCGCCTTTTCCGACAGCGATCTCGCCCTTCTGCAAGAGGTCGCCGAATACTCCGCTAGCCTCCTGCAACGCATGCAGGATCCCAAGCACCAGCTAAGCGCCGACGACACCGCCAAGTTCATCGCCCGCCTTACCAACCACCCGCTCGTCAACAAGGCCGAGGAACTCGCCATCGACGACAAACTCGTCGAAGCCATCGGCGACGCCATCATCCGCCGCGAAGGCATTTTCCCCTACAAGCGTCTTTCGCCCAATTCCGTCGCCGTGTTGATGACCAATCCGCTCGACTACGCCAAGCGCGAGGCGTTCCAGCAGGCCACCGAACTCATCATAGAGGATATTCACGTCGGATCGGCTCCGCTCATCGAGTCTCTCGTCAAAAAATATTTCAAGAACGACGCGAAAGCCGGCTCCGGCGACGCCGATGTCGACATCTCCCGCGTGGCCGATGTCATCAGCAGCGCCTACACCGCCGAAGGCACCGGCGAAATCAGCGCCGCCGATCTCGAAAGCGAGGACTCCGCGCCTATCATCCAGCTCACCAACCGTATCATCGAGGACGCCTACATCTGCGGCGCGTCCGACATTCACATAGAACCGCAGGAAAAGGAGCTCATCGTCCGCTACCGTATCGACGGCCTCTGCCAGGAAAAACTCCGCCTCCCCCGCCAGGTTGCCAACGGCCTAGTCACCCGCCTCAAAATCATGTGCAACCTAGACATCGCCGAACGCCGGCTGCCGCAGGACGGACGCATTGTCTTCAAAAAATACACCAAGAAGAACATCGACATCGACCTGCGCGTGGCCACCGGCCCGATGAACCACGGCGAGAAGGTCGTCATGCGCATCCTCGACAAGACCAAGAGCACGCTCCCCCTTCCCGCGCTCGGCTTCTCCGAGGAAAATCTCGCCAAATACCGCGAGTGCATCCGCCAGCCTTACGGCATGATCCTTCACTGCGGCCCCACCGGCTCCGGCAAGTCCATGACCCTCTACTCCGCCCTAGGCGAAGTAAATACTCCCGACGTCAACATCCAGACCGCCGAAGACCCCATCGAATACACCCTCGCCGGCATCAACCAGATGCAGATGAGCCGCGCCATCGGCCTCACCTTCGCCCGCGCGTTGCGTTGTTACCTCCGCATGGACCCCGACATCATCCTCGTCGGCGAAATCCGCGACGAGGAAACCGCCCAAATCGCCGTCGAGGCCGCGCTCACCGGCCACTTGCTCGTCTCCACACTCCACACCAACGACGCGCCCTCCACCGTCGCCCGCATTGGCGAAATGGGCGTGGAGCCCTTTAACATCTCCGCCTCGCTCGTCTGCGTGTGCGCCCAGCGCCTCCTCCGCCGCGTCTGCAAAAACTGCAAACAGCCCTACGAACCCGCCGGGCGCGAAAAGGAAATCATGGAAAAGGCGCTTGGCTGGTGCGGCCAGATTTTCAGAGCCAATCCACAAGGCTGCCCGATGTGCAACGGCACCGGCTACAAAGGCCGAGTCGGCATCCACGAGCTGATGATCAACAACGAGGAACTCACCGAAGGCATTAATAAAGAGGTCGAGGTCGCCGTGCTCAAGCGCATCGCGATGAAAAACGGCATGAAAACGCTTCACCAAGATTCGATGCTCAAGGTCAAGATGGGCCTCACCACCGTCGAGGAAGCCCTGTCCAACGTCCCGCCGGACCTCATCACGTAAGGTTTCTCCGCTTCGGACTCCCGCCCGCCCGCGCTCAAGCCTAAATTCCCCCATGACGTTTATCGAAGACCTCCAATGGCGCGGACTCCTCGCCGACTGCACCGATCTCGACGCGCTCATCAAGCGCATCAACGAAGGACCGGTCACGCTCTATTGCGGCTTCGATCCCACCGGCGACTCACTCCACGTCGGCCACCTCATGGGCCAGCTTACCTTGAAGCGCTTTCAACTCGCCGGCCACCACGTCCTCGCCCTCGCTGGCGGCGCCACCGGCATGGTCGGCGACCCCTCCGGCCGCTCATCCGAGCGCAACCTCCTCACGCGCGAACAACTCTCCCACAACATCGCCTGCATCAAAGGCCAGTTGGCCAAGCTCCTCGACTTCGACGCCCCCGCCAATCCCGCCCGTCTCGTGGACAACGCCGACTGGACCGCCCCGGTTAGCCTGCTAGATTTCCTCCGCGACGTGGGAAAACATTTTTCGCTCAACGTCATGCTCGCGAAAGACTCCGTTAAGTCCCGCTTGGAAAACGAAGGTGGCATCAGCTTCACCGAGTTCAGCTACCAGCTTCTTCAGGCGAACGATTTCCTCCACCTGCGCTCCGCCTTCAACTGCGAACTCCAGATCGGCGGTTCCGACCAGTGGGGTAACATCACCGCCGGCACCGACCTCATCCGCAAAAAACTCGGCGTGCCCGCGTGGGGCTGGACATTTCCCCTCATCACCAAAAGCGACGGCACCAAGTTCGGCAAGACCGCCAGCGGCGCCGTCTGGCTCGATCCGGAAAAAACCAGCGCCTACAAACTCTACCAGTTCTTCGTTAACACCGAAGACGCCAAGGTCTCCGAATACCTGCGCAAATTCACCTTCCTCTCCCGCCCCGGAATCGAGGACCTTGAGGCCAGGCACGCCGCCAACCCTGGCCCCCGCGAAGCCCACAAGGCGCTCGCCCGCGAAGTCACCTGCCTCGTCCACGGACAAGCCGCACTCGACGCCGCGCTCAAGGCCAGCAACATCCTCTTCGGCGCGGAAATAGGAGACACCTCAGAGGAGGTTTTCTGCGACGTGGTCGGCGAAATCCCTACGAAGGAAATCACATCCGTCCAGCTCGCCGCCCCCGGCTTCGGACTCACCGATGCCTTAGTCCACGCGGGTCTATCGCAGTCCAAAGGTCAGGCCAAAAAAGACATCGAGGGCGGCGGCGTTTACATCAACAACGCGAAGTGCGCCGACATCGCCAAGGCCCTCACGCCCGCCGACCTGCTCTTCGGAAAGCACGTGCTCCTGCGCAAAGGCAAGCGCACCTATGCCGTGCTCAATCTGGCTCCGTGAGCGGCCCGCGTTGCGCCAGTTTTAGCGCTCTTCGAACGAATGCCTGAACATCGGGAAAATCGGCCGTCCCAAGCGCTCGGAACTTACGCGTTCCAATTGCAGGGCCACGTGGTGGTTATGGGCGACGAAGCGCAGAAACTCGGCCTTGCCGATTTGCAGGCACCGCATGTCGGTCAAGGCCGTGACTTCGGCTACCGCCGTGCTGTTTTGCAGCAGGCCAATTTCGCCAAAGAAATCCCCCGGCTTCATGATTCCGACCTTTTGTCCACGCCGAGTGACCACCGCCTTACCCTCGTAAACAATGAAGAAGGCGCGGGCTTCACTGCCCTCCATCACGACCCGTTCGCCTTCCTTGCAATCGACGACTTTGGATAGTTTTGAAAATCGACCCAAGGCGTGCCCATACCAATGCTCGCACAGCGATAATTGCGATAAAAAGGCATGCTTGTGTGTCAAATCATAAGCCAGTTCCACGCCTAGCTTGGCAATCACGACCGCTTGAAAAACCTGCGCGGGCATCATCATGACCGCCAGCGGCGAGCTGCTGCGGACTTCGAGCGAAGGATGGGTGGAATCCACCATCGCATGGGCGCCAAACAAATCCCCTTCGGCGAGCTTTACCAAGGGGATTCGTCGTCCACTTTTAAGATGATCGCACACCACCGCGCGACCGGAAAAAATCAGTCCTACCTTGTCCGGCTTTTGGTCAAACGCCACCACGCGGGTCCGCGCCTTGAACTGCGCCGGACGCAAAGCGCGCGCGATGCAGGCTTGATCATAGAGGTTTAGTTGCCCCAGCAGCGCGTTGGAAGCGACTAATCGCATCAACGCATCTTCGGTATCAGGGAAATGCACCTCGGCGCGCCACCGCATCCACGCGAGCCGCGCCTGCCGCTGCAACTGCTTGAACTTTTCTCGGGCGACATCGTAGAGCTGCCTAGCGAGAACGTAGATGAACATCAAAAGCAAACCCCCGCCAAGCCACGGAAAGCAAAGTTGCCAGTAGCTCCAATCACCAAGAACCGCCTTGGGCGAAAGCCCCAGAACCGTGATCGTCGCACAGGTAAGGGAAACAGTCCATAAGACCGCGTAGGCCAGTTCGATCCCGATCAACCGCCAGTCGATGCTCTGCCACCAGGCGCTCCAGTAAACCGATGGGCGGCGGTTGAGGGAAAACTGAAAGTCCTGATCCGTGTCTAACTGCGCACGACGACGCATCAACGCAAACACCTGGGCAGGCCCGCCCTTTCCAAGGGGTCGCAACCCGAAGAGAAAACCCGCCAAAAGCGGCAGGGCAATGCCCCCCCCCCAATACAACGCCCCGGCCGTGATCAGCGAGAGCGGGATGTATTTCGCAAGCTCCAGCGTCTCGCGCACCCGGGTCGGCTGCATGCAGCTGTCGGACAAATCCACCGAGAAATGCGGCACCGGCCGCTGCCAAAGGAATCGCGGACGATAGATCTCTCCCTCCTGCTTCACCAGCACACTGGCGGCGACGGCGTTACCTAGACTGAGCGCCACCCCCCAAAGCACCCAGCCGACGAGCCATCGCCACCACTCTTCAACCACGATGGTTGGGGAAAATATCATCAACAACACCGCCGCGGTCATCACGGAAAAAATCCCGGCCACGAATACGGGAAGCACTGGCAGGGTTAATGACCATTGGAAGGCCTTTCGCGTCTTTGGAACCGCTTTCGCCGAGCATAACACACAAGCGCGCTGCGCCTTGATGATAAGCTCGTAAAACTCTTTCAACGGGATGCACAGCCGATGTTGTATGCTGCTCTCCAAGCAGCGTGGCACCGTCTGCGGCGTCACGAACATCTGCAAAATGTGCCACTGCATTTCGCTTACGCGCAAGTAGGTCTGAGTCGGGATATTTTTGAGCACAAAACCGCCGTCAGGAACGCGGCTCTTCTGCAAATCCCGGCTTAGAACAAGAGTCTCGGCGGTAAGAAGCAGGTTTTCGTCCATGGCTGAGGGTTAGCCTCCCCCCCCTGGTCCAATCATGGAAAGCATGCCCATCCCCCTCTTGAGTTCGTCAAGCGTGAAGGGTTTTTGCAAAAAACAGAATCCCTCTTCGCTCACTATCCAGCGGGAGTCCTCGTTGAGATGTCCGCTTAACAGCATGATCGGCACTCCGGGAGTCTTCTGGCGTAACGCACGGGCCAGACTCAAACCATCCATTACGGGCATCATTATATCTGTGAAAACAAAAGTGATGTCATTCCCTTCGCGTTTCCATAGTTCGAGGGTATCGGTCGCTGAGTGCAGGCACGTGACCGCGTAGCCCAAATGCTCCAGCAACTGGCTCAAAATCGCACAAAGTGATTCATCGTCATCCACCACGAGCACTCGTTTGCGCGAAGAAGAAGGATAGTGATCGGTAAGCACGGTGATAAAGAATTGCTCCTAACCGCGATATAGCGATTTTTGGACCAACTTGGTGATATGGCCGTTTTCAAACATCCAACAGGGATGGTTAGCGACGAGATCAGGAACCCAACATGGACGCCTTCCTTCCGCGCCGAGTTTGAAAAACGCAAGGGCTACGCCCCCTTCCCTGGCTCGTCGCGCTCGGCAGCCCCATCACCAACAATCCAACAAACCCCGTGCACGCCTCCTCGACTCCGTGATCGGCACCGGCCACTTCGCCTCCGGGCCGCACCCGACCGTTCGAGATGGCCCGGCCTGCGCCCCTCACGCTCATTTCCGTGTGCGATGTCGCTCTCACGCCTAAGCTGGTCCGGTCTCGCAACTCCGTCTGCCCGTCTTCGCGTCGCAATCAGAACAAGTTGATCCCGACGTCAAATACTTCTCCAGCACCGCCACTTACCGCACGTCGGTGAAAATCTGCGCCGATCTTCTTGCCGCCGCCGTCTCCAACACGTTCTCGGCGACGCGCGCGAACTCATCCGCGTAACCGTCAACGGCCGCGACCTCGGCGTCACCAGCACCTAGCACAACCATCTTGTAAGCGACGAACCGCAGCCCCCCGATTTTAAATATGGCACCGATCACCGTTTCAAGTTGGGTCGAGATCTTAAGGGTTACACCGATTATTTCAAAAAAACCGACCTCGTCCCTCCTCTGACCGCGTGGGGTTTTTCACTTGGTTCTATTATCGCGCAGATACGCCCTTGCTGCCCTCGGGGCTGCTCGGCCCGGTCCATTTTGCCCAGTCGCAGTGGCCGTGCTTCAATCTTAAAACGACATGACCCCTCCCCTGTTTTTAACTTCGGTTAGCTTGATCTGTCTTCACCTAATTCCCGCGTTTCTCCGAAAAGTGGTTGGCCGCGTGAAAAACAAACAACTTTTGCAGCGTGGCGATCCCGGCAAGAGGAACTGCTGCGAACCCGGCCAGTCCGATCTCGCGGGCATCAACCGCCACCTCGAGGTCATCCACCCCTCGACTACTGCCCCGAGGGCGACGTCATCGCCGACGCATCCCTTTTCCCTGTTTCCGACCAGGCCCGCTTCGTCGCCCACCTCATCATTCATGTCTCCTGCGCCGCCGAAATCGGCTGACGGAGTCCCATTTAGCCCCAAAACTCGCCCCATGAAATCCAGCTCCGCCAGCCTCATCCTTGTTTTTTTACTGACCACTCTGGTTCGCGCAGAATCCCCCAACGCCGTAAAACAACCCGAATCCGTTGCGCCGGTTCCCGCGCAAGAGGGCGCCATGCAAAACTGGCGGGCCGCCCGTTTCGGCATGTTTATCCATTGGGGGCCGGTTAGCCTGAAAGGCACCGAAATAAGCTGGTCGCGCGGCAAACAAGTTCCCGCGGAGGAATACGACAATCTCTACAAGCAGTTCGACCCGGTGAAATTCAACGCCGACGAATGGGTGTCCGTAGCCAAGGCGGCAGGCATGAGATACATCGTTCTCACGACCAAGCATCATGACGGGTTCTGCCTGTGGGACACGAAACAAACGGATTACAACATCATGAACAGCCCGTTCAAGCGCGACGTGACCAAGGAACTCGCCGCCGCCTGCAAACGGCAAGGCATCGCGTTCGGAGCTTATTATTCCACCTGCGACTGGCATCATGAGGACTTTCCGTTGACCAGCTCTGCGGAAGGACGGGTAAGGCGCGCCACCTCAAACCTCGACCGTTATACGGATTACCTGAAGGCCCAGATTACCGAACTGATCAATAACTATGGGCCGCTTTGGACTCTGTGGTTCGACGTCCCGCAAGAGTTCGACGCGGCACGCGGCCAGAGTGTGATCAACCTGGCACGCACCTTACAGCCCGACATTATCATCAACAACCGCACCGGCGCAAAGGGTGATTATGACACACCCGAACAACGTATCGGCGGGTTCAACCTGGATCGCCCGTGGGAAACTTGCATGACCATTTGCCATCAGTGGTCATGGAAACCCGGCGATAAGATGAAGTCGCTTGAGCAGTGCCTCCAGACGCTCATCTGCACGAATGGCGGCGACGGCAATCTGCTCTTAAATGTTGGCCCCGAACCCACCGGCGAAATCGAGCCCCGCCAGATCGATACCCTCAAAAAAATGGGCGCGTGGCTCCAAAAGTATGGCGAAACCCTATACGGCACACGCGGCGGACCCTATCACCCGACCAAGCAATACGCCTCAACCCGCAAGGGTGACATCGTGTATCTCCACCTCATGAAATGGAATGGCGACGTCTGTGAACTGCCTCCTTTCAACGGAGAAATCCTGGAATCGAGCCTGCTCACCGGCGGCCAAGTGTCCGTTGTTAACAGCAAACAGGCCCTGACCGTAAAAGTCGCGAAGTCCGATCAGCAGGAAATAGACACCATCGTAAAACTCGTCGTGCAGGGCGGTGCCATGTCCCTCGCGCCGATCCAACCCGTCATCAAAATCAAGGCCACCACTTCCAACGTTTTAAAAAAAGACACTCGATATGGCGCCTTCGCGGCGGTTGATGATAATACCGAAACTCGTTGGGCGACCGATGAGGACACGCAGCAGGCGTGGTTGGAGCTAGATTATGGGACGCCTCGCACGATTTCCGGCGTAATCATCGAAGAGGCGACCCCCGCGCGAGTGAACAAGTTCACCCTCGATTACAAGGATCACGGAGAGTGGAAAACCATTCTGACCGGGCAATCCTTCGGCGGACGATTCAGTCCCTACCATCAGGCATTCCCTCCTGTGACCGCGCAGTTTTTTCGCCTGAACATTATCGAGAGCAAAGGAGGCCCCTCCGTTGCGGAAATCTCGTTTGAAGAGACGAAAAAACCATAATCTCCCGCATTTTCACCCTCGCCGTCGCCTTGTGCGCCGACCGCGTCGTCGGTGCGAGCGAGTTTCTCGCCGTCAGCCTCCTATTCAAAAGTTTGGCGTCACTGTCGATCCCACGCTGGCGACATGCGCCAGTGATTCATTTGCCATGGTATTCTCGCTAGCGTGCGAGACGATAAACTTTGTCTTGCCGCCAGCCGAAAATCTCCCGTATTAACGCCCTTCCTTTGGTCGCAAAAGCCAAGGTCGATGGTTGGATCGGGTCGATAGCTCAATGGTAGAGCAGCATCCTTTTAAGTTGTTGGTTCCGGGTTCGAATCCCGGTCGACCCACCATCCAACGCGCAAAGACGCCCACTACGGTGACGGCTGTGAATTATTTCGCACTCTCACTCGGGGCGAAGGATGCATAAACCACACCCAAGAAATTGCTGGGTGTCACCCGCGCATGATCCTCGTTTTCGTTGTTCAGCCCGCGCACCCGCCAACCGCCGGTCGCATTGTCAGTATCCACCAACACGTGCACGACTTGGCGCCCGCTGTCGTTCATGTAGGCCACCTGCATGCCTGATTTCAAAGAATCAAAACTGATTTTGCTCAACACCAGCGCCGTGCCTTCGCCGTAAACCGGCAGCATAGATTCACCGGCACCAATCACCGACAGGCGGCCATGACCCATCGCAGCCACCGCCTCGGCATCCTTCCATGCCTGCATACGGCCCACGTCGGTCGCGGGCGCCGCTTTGAAGGCTGGATCTGAAGGCGCCTCGACGCAGCCAACGGGAACCATCAGGCACAAGCCCGCGCACAACACCTTGGTTTGAAACGTCCTCCATTTCTCGCGGGTATTTATTCGATGGACGGTGGTCACGTGAAATCACCTCGCACGGTTGAGAAAAATATCGCGTCATTGGAATGGCGCGCTTTTTATATCGGTCAAGGATGATGACCTCTCATCAAAGCCACTTAAACATTTCCGTCCAGCCTACATGAAACGACTCGTTATCATCGAAGATCAGACCGCCATACGGGAAATGCTTGTCGAAATCCTCAGGCTCGATCCCAACTACAAGTTGGTGGGCGAAAGCGGCGACGGCCAGAGCGCCCTCACCCTTTGCCTTGAGGTGAAGCCCGATCTTCTCGTGCTGGACGCGAAATTACCCGGTCTCAACGGCGTGGACTTGCTGCGCCGTCTTTCCAAACAGTTGAAGAACGTCCGCGTCCTCGTTTTTTCCGGTCACGAAAATCCCGTCCTCGTCCGCGAGATGCTCGAAGCCGGCGCCCACGGCTTCGTCGAAAAAACCGCCGGCCTCTTCGAGTTCAAAAAAGGTCTGGAGACAGTCGCCAATGGTGGCACCTACTTCGGCCCCGCGGTCGCCTCCCTCCTGCGTAACGTTGTCGCCAACCCTGCGGCCAGCACCACCGCCGATTTCCTTACCGACCGTGAACGCGAGATCCTCCAGCTCGTGGCCGAGAGTCACAGCACCAAGGAAATCGCCTCCAAACTCGGAATCAGCGTGAAGACGGTGGACAACCACCGCACCAATCTCATGCGCAAGCTTAACCTCCACGATGTCGCAAGCCTCACCCGTTACGCGCTCGATGTCGGTTTGATTCAGCCGAAAAACTCGCTCTGATCCAAAGATAGGTCAGAGCACGGCCGCCTGGCCTATTCTTTCCGCAAGCAGCTCCGCCAGCCTTGAGTCTTGCCCGATGGGCTCGGTCATCGCAGTGTTCAGGCCGGTGAAGTCGTTTTGGGCAGAGGCGCAGATTTGCGCCACGTCTCCCTCCTGCCCTGCGTGCCTGCCCGGTGCAAGAAACTGGAGCGCCACGATCACCTCGCCATCGTTGAAGGGCGGCGTGCGCAGCGCGGTGGCGAGCAACGGCTCGTTGAAGGCGTAGGCGTCCCCCGGGCGGCGTTCCATTGAGGCGGCGGAGAGGGCGGCGATCTCACCGGCGAGAACGACGCGCAACTGCCCCGCCAGATGATTCCTTACTGCGGTCACCACCGGTTGCGGCGAGCCATGATCAACCAGCACCACCTTGGGACGTCTCCAGTTCTTCGCATGAGCCGTCGTCCGCACGTGGTCGGCGAGCATCATGGCCACGCGAAGGTCGTCTTGATCGGCAATACTCACCAGGGGCGGCGCGAGCCGGACGACGGCCCGGGGAAATTTTAATTTCACCGCCTTGACCCGTTCGGGCACGTAGTCCGTCAAGGCCGCACTCGGCCCGAAAAACAGCGGAGCCAGCACCACATCTCCCACAGGGTGAGTTGTGAAATAATCCACAAGGGCGGTTTCCAACAACCGGGCGGGCCGCCCCTCCAAGGCTTCGACCGGCACCCCCGAAGAATGGAGGAGTGAGACCGCCTCGACCGGCCTTCCAAGCCGCAGGGAAAGCCCTTGGGCGGTTCTCCGCAGACTGAGCGTTGCCTCGGCCCGCAGGGATCCGTTGTCGAAGAGAAAGCAAAAAGGAGCGGCGGGAGGAAACAGGTTTGAACGCAAAGTGAGTTAAATGACTTGCCGACCCAAAACGATTGTTCAATAAGGTCAAACCACGTCGTCATAATCCAACCTATGAATCTGCTCACCAAGAAACTTTGCTTCGTCACCATCTCCGCCGCCATCGTCCTGACCGGCTGCTCCAAAAAGCCCAAGCGCCCCGACCCATCTTCGACCATGATCGGCCCAAGCGGTGCCACCATTGACCCCAGCAGTGTTGATGGTTTGAACAACCCCGGCACCAATCTCGGTGGCCCTAACACCTCCGTCGGCGATCAGGATCGCACCTCGCTCGCGACCGAGACCGTCTATTTCGACTTCGACAAGTCCGGCATCAAGGCCTCCGAGCGTCCGAAGCTCCAAGCCGCCAAGAAATTCCTCGACGAACACGCCGACGCGCGCCTCCTCCTTGAAGGCCACTGCGACTGGAAGGGCACCGCCGAGTATAACCTCGGCCTCGGTGACCGCCGCGCGAATGCCGCCAAGGAATACCTCGCCACCCTCGGCGTTGCCGCCGACAAGCTCGAGACCCTCTCCAAGGGTAGCCTCGATGCCGTCGAGAAAGCCGACGAAGCCACCCAGGCCAAAGACCGCCGCGTCGAGCTGGTCGTCCTCAAGAAGTAATCTTCGTCTTAGTGACGCTCAAAAGCCCCGGATTTATTCCGGGGCTTTTTTGTGACCGCGTGCCGCGCGTGAGGGCAGTCAACCCTGCGCGACGGCCTCAAGAATTTTCTCCGAGGCCTCCATGCCGCGCTTCATCACGTCCAAGTTGAAGCTCTCGTTCGGGGCGTGCAGATTATCCTCGGGCAGAAAGAGCCCCATCATCACTGAGTCCAGGCCGGTCACGCGCTTGATGTCGGCGATGATCGGCACGCTGCCGCCCTCGCGCAGATAAAGCGGCGCCTTGCCAAAGACCTCGGCGATGGACTTGTCCGCCGCGCGAAACGCCCGAGCGAGCACCGGCGACTGGTCCTTCGGCGTGTTGGCACGGTCCGGCGGAACTACGACGTAGGGCGTGCCCGCATGTTGGTCGATGATCTCGTAGGTCACATCCTTCGGCATGCGCTCGCGGATGGCGGCGTAGAGCAACTCGCGAATTTTTTCCGGTTTCTGGTTGGCCACGAGACGGCAGCTTATCTTCACGAACGCCTTGCTCGGGATGACGGTCTTGGTGCCCTCGCCTTGGTAACCGCCGCCGATGCCGTTGAACTCCAGCGTTGGCAGCACGCGAGTTGCCTCAAAGGGAGTGAACCCCGGCGGGGTGTAAAACGCGGGGATTCCGAGAAACTCGCGATACTTCTCCTGATCGGTGCCGAGCTTGCGGATCTGCTCCCGCTCCCACTCCTCCACCAGCATCACGTCGTCGTAAAAACCCTTGATCGCCACACGACCGTCCGGCAGGTGCAGAGACGCGCACAGCTCTGTCACGGCTTGGATCGGGTTTCGGAGCACGCCGCCATGCAGACCGGAGTGCAGGTCGCTCTTCGGACCGGTCACGACCACGTCGCACAGCACCAGCCCGCGCAGCCCGCAGGTTATTACGATCTGGTCGGGCGCGGGAATTCCCGTGTCGGACAGAAAAACGAAGTCCGCCTCCTTTAGGCGGTCGCTATATTTTTCGAGAAACTTCGGGAAGCTCGGACTGCCCATTTCCTCCTCGCCCTCGATCATGAAGGTGATGCGCAGCGGCAGGTCGGGGCGGCGCTCCAGCACGCGGGCGACCGCCGCGATGTGCGTCATGAGTGGTCCCTTGTTGTCGGCCGAGCCGCGTCCGTAAAGGCGTTTGCCGCGGATCTCCGGCTCGAAGGCGGGAGTCTTCCAAAGGTTGATTGGGTCGGCCGGCTGCACGTCATAGTGGCCGTAAATGATGACGTGCGGCCAGGAGGGATTGGCGCCGCGCGTGGCTAAGATGATCGGGTGAAGGTCGGTCTTCACAACCTCCACGTCAAAGCCGATGGACGAAAGCAGATCGGCGACGAAATTCTGCGCCCCCTTCATGCCCTCCTTGAAGGCGGGATCAGCGGAAACGCTGGGATGACGGATAAATTCCTTCAGCTTTTCAATCGGGTCAAACATGCCCAAAACCGTGGAGGATTCGCCCGCCTTGCGCTAGCGGAAATACTCAAAATTCACTCACTGATACCTGGCCTTGCTCTGCTCGTAGAGAGCCATGTAGCGCGGAGCCAGTTGCTCCAGGTTGCGGATACGGTCTGCATCCGATGGATGTGTCGAGAGCAACGCCGGCGGTTTCTGCCCGCCCTGCGCGGCCATCTTCCTCCAGAACGTGGCGCCAGCTCGAGGATCATAGCCCGCACCGGCTGCAAACCGTAGGCCAATGCTGTCGGCCTCGCTCTCGTGCAGCCGTGAGTAAGGCAAGGCAAACCCCACCTGAGAACCGATGCCATAGGCCGCAAGGATCATATTGCGCTTGGCCGGATCGACCTGCTTCGCCTCCATCCCGAACGCCGCGAGCGCGCCGATGCCGGCGATGGCGTAGTTCTGCGACGTGCGCTCGGCACCATGACGCGAAGTCACGTGGGCGATCTCGTGGCCCATCACGATGGCCAGCTCGTCATCAGTCGCGGCTAGCTTGAGCAGGCCCGTGTAAACGCCCACCTTGCCGCCAGGCAAGGCGAAGGCGTTGACCGTGGGTGAATCGAACACGACGAACTCCCACTGGGCGTTGGGAATTTCGCGCCCGACGGATTGCTGGATGCGTTTGCCCACCCGCGTCACCCGCGCGTTGGCGACGGTATCAGTGGAAATTTTTTCCTGCTGCTTGATCTGCGTGAACGACGCCAGACCCATGGACGCCTCCTCGCCCGGTGAGACAAGCATCAGTTGGGAACGGCCGGTCTCGGGATTGGTGACGCAGCCGGACAAAAAGAGAACGAGGACCGCGAGGATGTGCGCCAAAGGAAAACATTGCATGAACGTTAACGTGACGAAAAATCTTTCGGATTCAATCCCGCACCCGCAGCCGCTGATTCAACTCTTCGCGATTGCCCTGGCGTGCGCCACCGGTTACTCCAATTCCGCTCATCGGGCACTCCGCACGAAGCACAACTTAACCGCACACCCGCACACCAACATGGCCAAAACCCAGAACTCTAAAAAAGAAACCAAGAAGCAACCCCTCCTCACCCCCAAGGAAAAGAAGCTCGCCAAGCAGGCGAAGAAAAAGGGCTGAGTCGCTTGGCCGGGGCTGCGAGCCCTAAACCCATTCATGCCGCCGGCCCTCCCCGGCGGCTTTTTCGTGTTCTCAATCCAGCGTGATCTTCACGGCGACGTTGCCTTTGGTCGCTTTGGAGTAGGCGCACATCGCATGGGCCTTGGCGATGACGTGCTCCGCCTTCACTTCGTCGAGATCGGGGATGCTCACGAGTAATTCGACCGAGAAGGGTTGCGGACCGTTGGGGTGCAATTGCACGCGCGCGGTGACGGTGATGCCCTCGTCGGCATGACCCGATTCTTTGGCGATGTATTTGACCGCGCCGTTGAAGCACGCCGCCCACGCCGCACCAAACAGATGCTCGGGCGTGAGGCCTTGTTCATTGCCGGCAGACGGCGCCTTGAAGTGGAGATTAAAACCAGCCTCTGCCGTTTCGACAGAACCGGCGCGGCCGCCTTGAGAGATAGTTTCAGCAGTGGGAGGAAGTGCGCTCATGATTTTTTAGTGGGTTGTGGGTTGAATGGATGGTGACGCAACTGACACGCCCGAGATAAACGCGTTCCTGCCCGTAAGTCCAACCCGCCCGCAAGAAAGGCAGACCGGTAAGCTCTGGACCTCGGAACCAGCTCCGGTAACGTTAGCAAACATTCTCATGTCTGATCCCGCCAAGCCTGTCTGCCCTGACTGCACCCTTGATAATGTCCTAAGCCTTCCCGACCATTGGGAATGCGACGCTTGCGGACACGAATGGCCCAAGGAGGAAGTGCCCGAGGCCGCCCGTGTCGTGAAGGACGCCAACGGCAACATCCTCGCCGACGGCGATCTCATCGCGGTCATCAAGGATCTCAAACTCAACGGCTCGCAGGTGCTCAAAGCCGGATCCAAGTCTAAGGGCATCCGCCTCGTGGAAGGCGATCACGAGATCGACTGCAAGATCGACGGTATCGCCTACATGCTCAAGGCCTGCTTTGTTAAGAAGGTGTGAGTCATGCCATGCCTGAACCTGCAAAATCACGCTTCTCCCCAGGTTTTCGCATGTCGCTGCAGGATGCTCTCGTGTTAATTGCCGGCGCGGTCGCCACGATCATCCTCGCGACGCGGGTCTGGCAGGCGGCCGTAATCACGGGCTTCGCGGTCGGGCACTTTTTTCTATTCTGCAATGTCTTCAGGATCGAGCGGAAGCCCGAGCTGCACTGGGCGGGGCTGTTCGTCTCGCTGACAACCCTCAATGTCCTCACCAGCTTTCCCGGATGGGCCGCGACTCTGGGTGTGTCGCTCGGCGCAAGCGCCGGACTGATCCTCATGGAAATGCGAAAAGCCAACTATCACGGCATCGGCTGGAAGCGGATCAATCCCGACCTGCCCAAATGGTGGAGCGAGCAGGGAACCCCATGATCGGGCGTCTCCCTGAAACTGATTCCAGCCGTAGATCGTTTCTGGAGAAAAGAAGCCGGGCAGGCTTAAGGAAAAATCCATGAGCACCCTCCTCCCCGACTGCCTTTATTGCCGCAAGGACCAGCGCCTCACCGATCTCATGATCGAGATCGCGCGCCTGCAGGTTTCGACACTCTACCTTTTCAACGAACAGACCCACCGCGGTCGCTGTGTCGTCGCCTATCGCGGACACGTGAACGAGCTATTCGAGCTGGCCGACGCCGAGCTCGCGCTCTTCATGCAGGATGTCGCCCGTGCCGCCCGCGCGATCAAGACCGCCTTCAATCCAGCCAAGATAAACTACGGCGCCTACTCCGACAAACTCCCCCATCTCCACATGCACCTCGTCCCGAAATACGTGGACGGAGCCGCCTGGGGCACGACGTTCGCCATGATGCCAGATCCGAAGAAGCACCTGTCGGACGCGGACTACGCGGAGCTGGGCAACGCGATCCGTCAGGCGCTCGCGTAGAAAAAACAGGCGAGCAGGCGACATTTCAGGCCATTTGGGCACACGCGGAGGTCGTTTTGTGAAAAGTGACGTTCCGGAGCTTCTCCGGAAGCTGCCTTGACGGTCGGGGGCACTTTCGGGGAGCCAAAAGTGTCGCCCCAACGCTCCGGTCGCTCTTGGGAGCTCCGCCAAACCTCGGATGAGGGCTCAGGTGGCGTTCCGTAGGAACTCCCAGAGTCGGTCGAACGCTTCATCCACAGTTTGGAGGAGCTCCAGAAGGCGGATGAAGCCTCCGTCCGCTCTCGGACGGAGCTCCCAGAGTCGGAGGGAACGTTAATCAGCGTCTGGGAGGAGTCCCACCAGTCATCAAGAGCGTTCAGAGGCCTCCCGTCGGAGCTTCGGGAGATGCATCAATGCCCCTTCCGTCTTGGGGAACTCCGTCGAAAGACCCCGTTTCAGGGCAAGCGGTGTTTCTGGCCTGCCTGTCCTAGCACTATTCACTGATTGCTGGAGATAAGCCCCTCGGCTAACGTGTGCGTAAAATGATAAGGCCAATCATAACCGGAATCATTTTCACGACACTCCTATGTGTATCAGGATGTGTCCGCCCTTACGAACGAACACTTGTAATCGAAGAGGTCGCCCCACCTGCACTCAGCGAACGAATGGTTTCAGGTGGGGTTCAGCCGGATGCCTACGGTCATGTTTTAGCCCTGCAATCGAATAAGTTTTGGAACGAATTTGTAGCGCCCAAGATCAATCCTCCAATGATAACGAAAGATATACGCGCTGGATTTTCGGCTTCAACCAAATCGGGCAGGAAAACTAACGGATTTATAGTTTTCGAACTGCGAATTCGACTGCGAAGTGGCGGCAAAGAAGCTTTCGAGGCGATTCAAAAGGCATATGGTGAATTCATTGATCACTACAGCAAGGAAGCCGTTAACAATGAACTGGGCTACTGGTATAATCAGTTAAAAACCGCAGCAGATCCGATTCAGAGGAAGCGAATCGAGGATAAGATTGAAGCGATGAAGGCCGAGAAACCCATCTCACCCCGTGTCATTTTGAATGAAGCCCCGACCGAAAACTGAAACACGACAGCTCTTGCCCAATGCATAGCATCTTTCGCCTATCCGATCCGACTTAGTGCTTAAAGTGGCGGAGGCCGGTGAAGACCATCGTCATGCCGCGTTCGTCGGCAGCTTTGATGACTTCTTCGTCGCGCACGCTGCCACCGGGCTGGATCGCGGCGGTCGCTCCCGCCTCGGCGGCGGCGATGAGGCCGTCGGCAAAGGGGAACAGCGCCTCGGACACCACCACGGAGCCCTTGAGGTCGAGCTTCGCTTCGCCGGCTTTCCACACGGCGATGCGGGAGCTGTCCACGCGGGCCATCTGGCCGGCGCCGACGCCGAGGGTCTGCTCGTCGCGCACGTAAACGATGGCGTTGGACTTGACGTGTTTGCAGACGCGCCAGCCGAACATCATGCTGTCCCACTCTTCGGCGGTGGGCTGGCGCTTGGTGACGACCTTGAAGTCGCGGGGGTTGCCGAGGATTTTGTTGCGGTCCTGCACGAGGAGGCCGCCGATCACGGAGCGCACGTCGTAGAGGGAGTCGGCGCCGACGCCTTCCTTGGCGATCATGAGGCGGAGGTTTTTCTTCTTTGCGAAGATGGCGAGGGCTTCGTCGGTGTAGCGGGGGGCGATGATGACCTCGGTAAAGATTTCCGAGATGGTTTTCGCGAGTCCGGCTTCGAGGGTGCGGTTGACGATGATGATGCCGCCAAAGGGGGCCTGTCGGTCGGTGGCGTAGGCTTTTTCCCAGGCGGCCTCAAGGGTGTCGGCGCAGGCGACGCCGCAGGGGTTGGTGTGCTTGAGGATGGCGAGCGTGGGCTTCTCGAACTCGCCGATGAGGTAGGTGGCGGAGGTGATATCGAGAATGTTGTTGTAGGAAAGTTCCTTGCCCTGGAGCTGCTGGAAGTGGTCGTGGAAGGTCCCGTAGAGGGCGGCCTGCTGGTGGGGATTCTCGCCGTAGCGGAGGGACTGGGCCTTCTTGTAGGAGAGCGTGAGGCTTTCCGGATAACCGCTGAGGGCGGCGAGATCGGGCGTCTCGGCGGCCTGTTTCTCCAAGTAGGCAGCGATGGCGGTGTCGTAAGCGCCGGTGCGCTGGAAAACTTTCAGCGCGAGCTTGCGGCGGAGGGCGGCGAGCGTGTCGGGCGCGGAGAAGGCGGCGAGCACGGGGGCGTAGTCGGCGGGATCAACGACCACGGTGACGCTTTCGTGGTTCTTGGCGGCGCTGCGGAGCATGGAAGGGCCGCCGATGTCGATGTTCTCGATGGCTTCCTCGAAGTGGACGTCCTTCTTGGCGACGGTTTGTTCAAACGGGTAGAGGTTGACGACGACGAGGTCGATGAGGTCGATGCCGTGGGCGGTGGCGGCGGCGAGGTGGTCGGCCTTGTCGCGACGGCAGAGGAGGCCGCCGTGGATCTTTGGGTGCAGGGTCTTGACGCGACCTTCCATCATCTCGGGGAAGCCGGTGTGCTGGCTGACCTC
>JANXRL010000093.1 GCA_025352985.1 Verrucomicrobiota bacterium | reverse complement strand
GACCGGCAACCATTCGTCCCCCAACTTGGTGGACCATTTGTGCAAACGTGCTTGCACAAACTGCCGTGGGGGCATCACCGCGTGCTTCTCGATAAACTAAAAACGCGGGCGGAGCGGGACTGGTATCTGCGGAAAGCCATCGAGCACAACTGGTCGCGCAACATCCTCGTCATGCAGATCGAAAGCCGCCTGCACACCCGCAGCGGCAAGGCCGTGACCAACTTCGCACACACCCTCCCCGCGCCCGCTTCCGATCTGGCCCGGGAATCCATCAAAGACCCCTACCGTTTCGACTTTCTCGGCCTCACCGAGGAGGCCCAGGAGCGGGAGATCGAGCAGGCCCTCGTCCGCCACGTCACGGACTTCCTGCTCGAACTGGGCGCGGGCTTCGCCTTCGTGGGCCGCCAGGTGCTGCTGACGGTCGGCGGCGAGGAGTTTTTCCTCGATCTGCTCTTCTATCACCTGAAGTTGCGCCGCTATGTGGTGATCGAGCTCAAGACCGGCAAATTCCAACCCGAGCACCTCGGCAAACTGGGCTTTTATCTGACGGCCGTGGATGCCCAGCTCAAGCACCCGCAGGACGGCCCGTCCATCGGCCTGCTCCTGTGCAAAAGCAAAAACGAGGTGGTCGCCGAATACGCCCTGCGCGACAAAAATCAGCCCCTCGGCGTGGCCGAATATCAGTTGGTGGAATCCCTGCCGGCCGAGCTGCAAACCGACCTCCCCACCATCGAGCAGATCGAGCGCGAACTGGCCGCCCCCAGCCGCGCCCCGAAGCGAAAAAAACCAACCCGTAAGCCCAAGCCCTAATCTCCGTCACCCACGCATCAGCGCCCTCGTTGCCGTTACCGTCCCGCCGCTGACCGAGGCGAACAAAGCCGACCTGACCCGTTGCGCGGAGGATATTTTGCTCGGTCGCCGCTTCAAAAACGACACCGAGCGCCTCGAAAAACTCTTCGCCCTCTACACCGAGATGACCGCCAAATGGCACCGCGCCCGCGAAACTCAAGTGATCCGCAGACCACGCAGATTAAAAATCGTCTTTTTTAACAACCTAAAGAAATCTTCGGATAAAATTCACCAAGATGCCTGAGGCCTTAGCCCCGGAAAAGCATCCCCTCACAAACATGAATTCCAAATCAACCCATGAGGGAAACCCCACTGCGGGTCCGTTCGCCCACGGAACCACCTGGGTGCGCGCCGATTTCCACCTGCATACGAAAGCCGATGGGGAATTTATATACGACGGTGATCCCAATTATTACAACAGCGCGTATGTCGATGCGCTGGAGACGGCCGGCATACGGCTGGGCGTCATCACCAATCACAACAAATTCGTCTTCGACGAGTTCAAGGCGCTGCGTTCCATGGCCAAAAAAAAAGGCATCGACCTGCTTCCCGGCGTCGAGCTCTCGGTCAACGACGGCCGTGCGGGCATCCATGTCTTACTCGTTTTCGGTGACGCGTGGCTCGAAGAAGGTCGGGACTATATTAATCCATTTTTGGGAACGATGTTTCCCGGCAAAACGAAGGATGAATATGAGCAGGAGAACGGGTGCAGTGAAAAGACGCTGCTCCAAACCGTTGAAATACTCGACGGGCTCTCGCGCGATTACTTCATCATCTGCGCGCATGTGGAGGACGCCAAGGGGGCTTGGTGTGAACTAGGCGTAGGCAAGCTCGCCGACTGGAAAGAGAAACGCTACGATTCATTAAGGGAGCATACCCTCGGCTTTCAGAAGGTTCGCTCATTCAATAAACTTCAGGAAGCCGGTAAGCCTTGTCGTGCAAAGGCTCAGCAGGCGCTTGGTGCTTGGTATCCCGCCGAAGTCGAGGGCAGCGACCCCAAGCGCATCGAGGAGATCGGCAAAGGGGAACCGTGCTTCCTGAAGCTCGGGGAGCTTTCGTTCAACGCCCTTAAATTTGCCCTCAGCGACCCCGCCTCCCGCGTCGCCAAGGAGCCACCGACCCGCACCGCCTCGCACATCCGCAGCCTGCATTTCGAAGGCGGGGTTCTGGCCGGCCAAACCCTGTGCTTTTCGCCCGAACTCAACACCCTCATCGGCATCCGTGGCAGCGGTAAATCCTCCATCCTCGAAGCGCTGCGCTACGTCCTCGACATTCCGCTCCCCGCCGACGGCAAGCCTCGTGACAAAGAATACAAAGAGGGACTAATCAAGCATACGCTCGGCAGCGGCGGCAAAGTCACCCTCACTGCCTGCGACACCTATGGGCAGGAATTCACCGTCTCCCGTATTTTCCGCGAATCGCCTAATGTCTATCTCGGCGGCAAGCTCCAGCCCGGTGTCTCCATCCGCGAGACGGTCCTGCGCCGCCCCATCTATTTCGGCCAAAAAGATCTTTCCAGCACGGGCGAGGGATTCGAGACCGATTTGGTCGAAAAACTCGTCGGCGAACGGCTGCGCCCACTGCGCGCCGAGATCGAGGCTCAGCGCCAGCGTGTCCGCGACGCCGTCGCCCGGTTGCAGAAACTCAGCACCACCGCCGATCAGAAACGCGATTACGAGGCCCAGCTCGCCGACGCCAAATTTCGGCTCAAAAAATTCGAGGAGCACGGAATCTCCGCGAAGCTCCAAAAACGCGTCGGTTTTCAACAGGACGCTGCCGCGCTTAAACGAATCCGCGACCGGGTCGAAAACTTTATCATCGGCCTCAACACCTTCCTCGCCGAGCACGAGGACGAATTGCGAAACGCACCGACGCACATTTCCAATCAGAATCCCGATTTCTTCGCCGCCTACCATGCGGAGTTCGCCCACGTGCTCGCGCAGCTCGACCGCCTGAAACAAATCGAATCCGATGCGCGGACTTCCGCCGCTCGGCTGGATGCCAAACAACAGGAATTCGAGACGGCCCGACACAACCTCCAAGAGGAGTTCGCCCAGATCGAGCGCCAGCTCGCCGAAGAGCTAAAGCAAAGCGGTGCCGCCACGATTCAGCCGGACGATTTTTTGCAGCAACAACAACGCATGACCAAGGCCGGACAGATGCTGGATGCGCTCACCAAGCAGGAGGCCCAAACAGGGACCGTCCGCAACCTACTCCTGGAAGAGTTGGAAAAGCTCAACACCCTCTGGCTTCAGGAATATCAAACCATCAAAGCCGAGCTCGACCGGGTAAACGCCAACCACACCGCACTCCAAATCGAGGCCGAGTTCAAAGGCGACAAGGAAGCCGCGCTCCGCTTCACTCAGGAGCTTTTCCGGGGCAGCAACATCCGCGAATCGACCCTTAAGGCCGTCCTGGCCGAATACGCCGACTTCGGTGGCCTCTTTCGCGATTTCGAAAAAGCCAAGGCCAACGCCGGCAGCACACCCGATGTCTTCGAGCGCTACTTCATGCAAAGCTTGGCGGATCTCGTCACTTGGCAGGTGCCCAATCGTTTTGCCATCCGCTACCGGGGCAAGGAGCTCAAGCATCACTCGCTAGGGCAGCGCGCTTCGGCCCTCCTTCTCTACGTCCTCAGCCAGCGACAAAACGAAGTCATCATCATCGACCAGCCCGAGGATGATTTAGATAACCAGACCATCTACGACGACGTCATCACCCTCATCCGTGAGATGAAGCCTTGCACCCAGTTCATCTTCGCCACGCATAACGCCAACTTCCCTGTCCTCGGCGACGCCGAGCAGGTCCATGCCTGCCG
>JANXRL010000081.1 GCA_025352985.1 Verrucomicrobiota bacterium | reverse complement strand
CCGAGGCTTTCGACGACGGGGGCGACGAGTTGTTCGAAGAAGCCGGTCTTCAGGCCGAGCTTGGTGCCGTAAAGAATGCCTCGGCGGAGGATGCGGCGGATGACGTAGTTGCGGCCTTCGTTGCCGGGCATGATGCCGTCGGCGATGGAGAGGCTGATCGTGCGGGCGTGGTCGGCGAGGACGCGGAAGGCGACGTCGGTGTTTTCCTGCTCGGTGAGACCTTCGCGCGTGGTCGGGACGGTGCCGAGGTAGGTCTTGCCGGAGAGTTCGGTGATCGTCGCGAAGAGCGGTGCGAAGACGTCGGCGGCGTAGTTGGACGGCTCGGGGGTGAAGTCGGTAAAGCCTTTGGTGTTGGCGTAAATGCCGGCGACGCGTTCGAAGCCCATGCCGGTGTCCACGTGCTTGGCAGCGAGCGGGGAGAAGGTGCCGTCGGCGTTGGCGTTGAACTGGATGAAAACGTGGTTCCAGATTTCGATGCAGCGCGGCGAGGACGAGTTCACGCCTTTGCGGCCTTCGACTTCGTCGTCGGAGGGGAGCAGATTGAAATGGATCTCGGAGCAGGGGCCGCAGGGGCCGGTGTCGCCCATCTGCCAGAAGTTGTCCTTGCGGTTGCCGTGGACGATGTGGAGGCCGGGGTCGAGGCCTTCGGCTTTGAAGAGTTCGGTCCAGATGGCGGCGGCTTCGTGGTCGAATTCGGAGGGGTCGCCGGGCTTGGGGGCGTAAACGGTGGCGAAGAGGCGCTTGGCGGGGATGCCCCAGACTTTGGTGAGGAGGTGCCAGCCCCAGGTGAGCGACTCTTTTTTGAAGTAGTCGCCGAAGGACCAGTTGCCCAACATTTCGAAGAGGGTGTGGTGGTAGGTGTCGTAGCCGACGTCTTCGAGGTCGTTGTGTTTGCCGCCGGCGCGGATGCATTTCTGGGTGTCGGCGGCGCGGGTGTCCTTGGCAGGGCGGGCGCCGGCCCATTTGGAGACGTCGGCGGCTTTGTCACCGAGGAAGATGGGCACGAACTGGTTCATGCCGGCGTTGGTGAAGAGCAGTCCGGGGGAGTCGGGCAGGAGCGATGACGACGGGACGATCGTGTGGCCTTGGGAGGCGAAGAAATCGAGGAATGACTGGCGGATCTCGGCGGAGGTCATGGCTTAAAAATAAAGGACCGAGAACAGAGGTCGGGTGGGGTCTTAGCAAGGCGTGAAATAAAGGGGGGGAATCGAGCGATTCTTGCTTGTGTAAGCATGGATGAAAACGCAAATTCACAGCGTTCGGTGATAGGGTCGTCATGTGTGTCAGTCAGTCACTCCTTTATCCCACCAGGTCTTATGTCTTATTCCGCCCCCCATGTTCGCTCGCTGATGATAGCAGGTTGTGCGGGGACGGTCGTGTTGATCGTGGGTGCGACGGTCTTGGCAGGGTGGCTGACCGGGAATGCCACACTCGTGCAGATAAAGCCTGAATGGACGCCGATGGTGCCGATGTCGGCGGTGTCGTTTTGCCTGGCGGGCGCGGCGTTGCTGGCGATCACGGCGGCGATGGCGGCAGGGCGGACGAATGATGAGCGGACGACGCATCGCTGGCGATGGACGGCGATGGCGCTGGCTGTGGCGGTGATGGCGATCGGTGGGCGGAGACTGGCGTTTTACATGCTAGGTTGGCCCACGACGGCGGACATGCTGGGTTTCTCGCATTGGCAGGGGCCGGGGCAGATGGCGCCGATGACGGCGGCGGGTTTTTTCATGGCGGGCATCGCGATGGGGGTGACGGCGCGCCGCCGGTTTTATCAATCGGCGCAATGGCTGGCGGCGTTTGTGATCTTTGTCGGATGGATCGGGCTTACGCGGTATTTTTACGGCGGGGATGCCACGGGGGTATTTTTCCTCATGGCGATGCACACGGCGTTCATGTTCGCGGTGCTGGGAATGGGTATTTTTTATGCGCGGCCCGACGGCGGGTTCATAGTGATCTGGAACGGAGACACGGCGGGCGGGGTCCTGGTGCGGCGGCTGTTCCCGGCGGCGCTGGTCGTGCCGGTCGTGGTAGGCTGGTTGCGGCTCGAAGGCCAGCGCGCAGGCTGGTATGGTCTGGAGACCGGGCTGACCATTTTCGCGATGGCCAACGTGGTGATATTCGCGGGGCTGGCCTGGCACACGGCTAGCAAGTTGCACGGCCAGGAAAAAGCGAGGCGCGAGGCGGAAAGAACGGTGCGCGCGGAAAAGGTCTTTTCCGACGCGGTCATCGACAGCCTGCCGGGAGTTTTTTACCTCTACGACCACGACGGGAAGTTTCTGCGCTGGAACAAGAATCTTGAAGCCGTGACCGGCTATCGGGCGGAAGAAGTTGCCAAGATGCACCCCCTTGATTTTTTCACGGGAGAGGACAGGACGCTGATGGCCTCGCGCATTGGCGACGTGTTCGAGAAGGGTGTGTCCGACGCCGAGGCCGAGTTCGTGGCGAAGGACGGGACGCGGACGCCTTATTTTTTTACGGGCCTGACCGTCATGGTTGACGGGAAGGAATGCCTGGCCGGGGTGGGCATAGACATCACCGGGCGAAGGCGGGCGGAGGCGAAGATTCTCGAACTCAACTCGCAACTTGAGCACCGCGTGGAGGAGCGCACCGCGCAGCTCGCGTCGGCGAACGCCGACCTAGAGCGCAGCCGCGCGAACTTTGTCACGCTTTTCGAGTCGCTGCCGGGACTTTACCTAGTCCTCACGCCCGACCTCAAAATCGTGACCGCGAGCGACGCCTACAACAAGGCGACGAACACCACGCGCGAGGGCATCCTCGGGCGCGGGATTTTTGAGGTGTTTCCGGACAACCCAGACGATTCGGGCGCCAACGGCGTGGCGAACCTGCGGGCTTCCTTCGAGCGCGTGCTCAAGGACGCTTCCACCGATACCATGGCCATCCAAAAATACGACATGAGGGGTCCCGGCGGAGTATTCGAGGAGCGTTACTGGAGTCCCATCAATTCACCGGTTTTAAGAGCAGACGGGTGGATCGAATACATCATCCACCGCGTCGAGAACGTGACCGACTTCGTAAAGCAAAAATCGCGGATGGCGGTCCAGCCTGATACGCTTCGGGCCAGCATGGAACAGATGGAGGCCGAAATTTTCCAGAGTTCCCAAAAAGTGCAGGCCGCCAACCTACAGCTTGAGGCGGCGAACAAGGAGTTGGAGGCGTTTTCTTACTCGGTGTCGCACGATCTGCGGGCGCCGTTGCGCACGGTGGACGGGTTTTCCCAGGCTTTGCTCGAGGATTATGGGGAAGAGCTGCCCGCCGAGGCGAAGCGCTATCTACAGATCATCCGGCATGGGGCGCAGCATATGGGGGAGCTGATCGACGATCTGTTGAAATTTGCGCGTCTTAGCCGGGCTAAGATGGAGGTCACCCGAGTGGATATGAACCGGCTGGTGCGGTCTGCGTTGATCGACCTGCACCACCAGCCGGACGCCCCCCGGGCGGAACTGCGTCTGACCGAGCTGCCGCCGTGCGAAGGCGATCCCGCCCTGCTGCGTCAGGTGTGGGTCAATCTGCTTTCCAATGCGTTCAAATACACCGGTCGCCGGGAAAAGGCGTTGATCGAGGTCGGATGCAGGCAAGGGGAGGGTTCGACGGT
>JANXRL010000069.1 GCA_025352985.1 Verrucomicrobiota bacterium | reverse complement strand
ACGAGGGCGGTGATAAACTTGCGCTGGCGGGCGGCGGCCTTGTCCTCGTAGGGGTCGGTGAGGTCGCGCTTGGCGTTGGCGGGAAGGATGGCGCGCTCGGTGAGCTTGGTGCCGAAGGGATGTTGATCTTTACGCGGCCGTTGATGGCCCAGCCGTTGCCTTCGAGGATCGGGCCGAGGTTGCGTTGGCCTCGTCTGCTTCACCGCGAAGAAACAACGTCCGCCGGGTGGATCGCGCAGGCTGAGATTAGTAGCTTAAGGTGAGGCTGAAATGGGCTCGGCCCGCTGCGGGTGAGGTGAGCAGGCGTTCTTCGCGGGTGATCCAGCCGTAGTCGGCGCGTAGGCTAAGCCGTTGCGTATAGTTGTAGCGCAGGCCCGGGCCGACGCTGCTGAGAGTCGTGCGGCGGGGTTCGCCGGGGAGCGGATCGACGATGCTGGCCGTGCCGTAGTCCCAAAAAAGCAGTCCTTGCCAGCGCCCGGGGAGTGCACCGAGCAGGCGAAGGGAGGGGGAGCGTAGTTCGTTGCGCAGGAGGAGACCGCGGTCGCCGGCGGCGGCGCGTTCTTCGTAGCCGCGCACGGAGTCGTAGCCGCCGAGACCGAGTTGTTCTCCGGGGAGGAGGTTGCCGTCGGCCCACTGGGTGGTGAAGCGCACGGACCATAAGGCAAAATCGCGGATAGGCGTCTCGCGGGTGAAGGTGGCGGCAAGGTGGGTGAAGCGGGCGGCGGCGTTGGCGCGGGTGTGGGCAAAGGCGTCGTCGTTGCCCGAGCGGAGCCAGCCGCCGGGGTTGTGGGTTAGGTTCAGGTTAATCGAGGTGGAGCCGTAGGGGTCGGCGCGGTAGGCGGCATAGTTGGCCGAAAAGTCTGCGATGGTGGTGGCGTCGGAGAAGACGGTGGAGCCAGCGAAGCCGAGGTCGCTGTTGCTTTGTTTGAAGTCGAAGCCGAAATCGGCCTGGTGTTGCCACGGGCCGATGCGGGGGAGGGGCATGGCGTAGCGGGTGCCTGCTTGCCAACTGTAGCCGTTTAGGGCGAGGGCGCCCGAGGTGGTTTGGGCAGTCGAATAATTGCCGAGGAAGGAAAGGGTGTGTCGCCAGGGTAGCGGGATGAGGTAGCCGGCGGTGTGGGCTTGGAAATGAGTGAAGGCGGGGTCGCTGGTAAATTGGTAATTGAGCAGGTGGTCGAGCCCACCGACATCGCCCCAAGTCGCGCCGATAAAGGCGCGGTAATCGCCGGTGAGAGTGCTGCCGGTGTCGTCCATCCCGGTGTAAAAACGCAGCGGCAGGCGGTCGCGCGTGCGGAGGATGAGATCAGTCTCGCCGGGGTTGGCTCCCGCCTTAAAAACGGCACTGGTGGTGCGGAAGGGGTTGCGGTTGAGCCAGGCGATGTCTTCACGCAGGGGGGTGCCGACGATGGATGCTCCGGGAGACGTGCGCACGGCGCTGGCGAGACGTGTTGCCGTGAACCAGTGCTGGCCCTCGGTGCGCACATGGCCTAGGCGGCCTTCGCGAATGACGAGTTGGAGCACGCCGGCGGTGAGGTCTTGTTCGGGGGCAAATACGTCGACGACGGGGCGATCGAGCGTGTTGCGGTAATGGCGCACGATGTCGCGGATGAGAGCGGCGAGGCTGGCCGAGGAAAGAGGTTTATCGAGGTAGTGGTTCGCGAGCGTGGCGAACTCGGGGGTGGCGAGAGCGGGGACGGCGTGGGTGTCGAGACCCGGGGTGTCTAGGCCGGTTTTGCGTAGGGAGCGGGGCGAGGCGAGCAATACCAGTCCGCGTAGAGAGGGGACGATCGTCGTCGTCGAGGTGGGGCGGGTGGTTGGTGGCGGGGTAGCGAGGGTGGGGGCTTTTCCCGTGGGCTGGAAATCTAAGGAGGGGGGCCGGAACGAGGTGGGCACGTCCTGGGCTGTCGAGAGCGGGGCGAGGAGGGTGAGGGCGGTGATAAAACCGAGGTGAAAGCGCGAAAGAAACGTCATGGGTGGCGCAAGAAAAAGGCGCGGCTGTAAGAGCCGCGCCTGAGGCGAAAGGGGTAGAGAGGAGTGAGTTACAGGGGGCGTTCGGAGGCGTCCGTGGTGTTTTCGCGGTCGGCGGTGTCGGATGAGACGAGGCCGAGGGAGGAGGTGCTATCAGAGGGGACCAAGTCGGCCTGAATACGGGAGTGCTGGAGGGAGGCGGTTTGGAAAAGAGAGGATTCGGCGGTATTGCCGCGGTAGTTGTAACCTACGGGGTGGAAGTCGGCAAAATCTACCGAGTCTTGAGGGGTGCCAACGCCGCCCATCGAGTAGTAAATGACGGGGTCGGTGTCTTCTGCCACGGGGTCCAAATATTTGATGTAGAGGGAGGAATCGTAGGAGACCGAGCCTGCTTGGGTGATGCCGGTGTCGGCGATGGTGGTGGCGTGGAGCTCGATGGAGCCGCTGGTTTCAGTGGGGCCGGTGGCGGTGAGCTCGCCGGTGTTGGTGATGGTGCCGTCGCCGGTGACGAGGATGATGCGGCCTCCTTTTTCTGTGAGGGTGGTGGCGCGGATGGTGCCTTCGTTGTTGATGGCGAGGGCAAAGGTGTTGCCGCCGGCGGCTTTGAGTTCGGCGCTGGCGGCGGTGATGAGACCTTGGTTGGAAATCGTGCCTTCGCCGGCGAGGACGTAGAGTTGTTGGGAGCTGTCTTCGGAGGTTTCGTAGAGGAGAACTTCGGAGCCGGCAGCGATGCCGACGGTGCCGTCGGCGGAGATGGTGCCGGTGTTCACCACCTGTTGGGAGATGAGGAAGGCGTTGCCACCGGTGACGGAGATGGTGCCTGCATTGGTGACGGTGGCTGTGGAGTCCCCGTAGAAGTCGAGCACACCGCCAGCGAGGAATTCTTTATCGGCTACATCTAGGGTGCTGGCAACGAAGCCGGCGGTATCAACGACGCCGGTGGAAGAGATAGCGACGCCATTGGGGTTGATGAGATAAACGGCACCGTTGGAGCTGAGGGTGCCGTCGATGGTCGAGGGGGAGAGGCCGGTTACGCGGTTGAGGACGGCGCTGGTGCCGGAGGGCTGGGCGAAATGCACGCCTTCACCGGCCGCGATGGAAAAGTCGTCCCAGTTGATGACGGTGCGGGGAGCGGTGGTGGTAACGGTCAGCACGCCGCCAGAGGTGTCGATGGAGCTGACTTGGCTCGGGTCGTAGGAGGCGCCCGAAGGGGCGGCGGGCAGGGAGAGCGAGGAAAAACCGATAAAAGATGCGGCTGCGGCCAACATTTTTAGTGAGTTCATAACGTTTTTAGTGAGATCAAAATGGCTGCTGGGCGGACCGCGTTTAGCGATGGAAAACTGGAAAAAGGCGGGGAATTGACAAGCGTATTTATGGGGAAGTGTGGGGCGGCGTTGCGGGGGAAGTGGGTGCAGGGGATGCCCAGAAGTAGCAGCCGTGCCGATTGTGGTCCCAGCGGACATAGCCGGCGGTGAAGGCCAGGACCACGACGAGGGCGGTGATAAACTTGCGCTGGCGGGCGGCGGCCTTGTCCTCGTAGGGGTCGGTGAGGTCGCG
>JANXRL010000064.1 GCA_025352985.1 Verrucomicrobiota bacterium | reverse complement strand
GCCCCCTCCTCGACCGCATCGACCTGCACATCGAAGCACCCGCCCTTTCCATCGCCGAACTGCGCGATGAAAAACGCGGGGAATCCTCCGCCGACATCCGCACCCGCGTGCAGGCCGCGCGCAGACGTCAGCTCAACCGGTTTGACGGCACTCGCACATCCGCCAACGCCCGCATGACCCACGCACAAATCCGTGCAAACTGCCCGATTGATTCCACTTTGGGCGACTTGCTCCAGCAAGCCATGGAGCAGCTTTCATTGTCCGCCCGCGCATATGACCGCATTCTGAAAGTTGCCCGCACGATTGCCGATCTCGCCGCATCCGAGCGCATCGAGGCGCCCCATCTGCTTGAAGCCATCCAATACCGGAGCCTCGACCGGAATCTCTTTTACTAAATCCCGCGCTTGACGCGCGCGGCTAATCCCCAACTCTCTCCCGCTCGTTAAGACGCCCTCATCGTCTATCGGTTAGGACAAGGGATTCTCAATCCTTAAAGCGGGGTTCAACTCCCCGTGGGGGCACCACTTTAAAGCCCGCGATTTTCCAACGCGGTTTGATAGAAAGCGGGCAAAAGCGTTTACTGAAACGGGTGGTAAATCCACCGGGTCCAAGTCTCGGGAAGCAAGATGTCCACGAGCAGCTTCACGTTGAGAGCGATGATCACGAGCGTGATCGTCCAGCCAAGTATCTTGATCCAAAGCGGATTCAC
This sequence comes from Verrucomicrobiota bacterium, assembly GCA_025352985.1. GTDB lineage: Bacteria > Verrucomicrobiota > Verrucomicrobiia > Opitutales > Opitutaceae > Rariglobus. The sequence goes on along the minus strand of JANXRL010000064.1, from coordinate 10,511 downwards.
AAACTCGCCCATCTTGGCACGGTCGTTCGTGAAGCGCATGAGCGGCCAGCACGCAAAACCGAGCTGCATGCTCAGGCACACTTGGCTGGCGACAAGCAACGCCGTGCTCTTGCCATCGCCGAATATCCCGATGACTATCACTGCCGGCACGATGGCCACGCCGCGCGTGATGATCCGCCGCAGCCAGGGCCGCAGCCGGATGTTCAGAAATCCCTCCATCACAATCTGGCCCGCCAGCGTGCCGGTGAGCGTGGAGTTTTGCCCCGAGGCCAGCAAGGCGACCGCGAACAACGTGCTCGCAAACGTCACGCCCAGCACGCCGTCGAGCAGGTGGTAAGCCTGCTGTATCTCACCCACCCCTTCGTGGCCGTTGCCATGAAACGAAGCCGCTGCAAGGATCAGGATCGCGGCATTGATGAAGAGCGCGAACATCAGCGCGACGGTCGAGTCGATGGTCGCGTATTTCACCGCCTCGCGTCGCCCCGCAGGACTGCGCTCGTATTTTCGCGTCTGCACGATGGCCGAATGCAGGTAGAGATTATGTGGCATCACCGTGGCGCCAATGATGCCGATGGCCACGTAGAGCATTCCGGAATTCTTCAGGATTTCCAGGCGCGGCAAGAAACCGCTGAACACCCCGCCCATGTCCGGTTTGGCGGCAATCATCTCCATCAAAAAGCACGCGGCGATGGTGGCGATCAACGTGATGACCACAGCCTCGATGTAGCGGAACCCCTTCTTTTGCAACAGAAGCACGATCAGAACATCGGCCACCGTGATAAGACAGCCCCACACCATCGGGATGCCAAATAGAAGCTGCAGCGCGATCGCCGAGCCGATGACCTCGGCCAGATCGCACGCCGCGATGGCAAGTTCACAAAGAATCCATTGAAACCACACGACAGGCTTCGAGTAGTGGTCGCGGCAGGCCTGCGCGAGATCACGTCCGGTGGCGACGCCCAGCTTGATACACAAGTGCTGAAGCAGGATCGCCATCAGATTTGAAATCAGGATGACGGACAGCAGCGTGTAACCGAACTGCGCTCCGCCCGACAGATCGGTGGCCCAGTTACCCGGGTCCATATATCCCACAGAAACGAGAAAACCGGGACCGGCAAAAGCCAAGCATTTCCGCCACACGGAAGCTCCCGCCGCCGGAATACCAACCGTGCCGTGCACCTCGGGCAGTGAGAGGCCGGATGATTCGCGGCGCCAAGCCCGGGGCGCGTCAGTCGTGGTTGTTTTAAAAAGAGACGGCATCTAAGCAATGTGATCTAAAGAATCCGCCATTATTATAGTCAAGAAACAATATTAGGTGAGGCTATATTTAGGTTCCGACCTGTTTTTCAGGAGCATTGACGAGGTTCGCCCTTGCACCGTTTCACGTTGGCAAACCACACTGAAAAGCGATGTCACAGTCGTTTGCCCGGCTGGTTTTTTTCGTCACGGCGCTCTTCTTCGCCGTGTTTTTTATCTGGCCCATAATCCAGATCCTCAAAGGCGGCTTTATCGACGCCGACGGTCACCTGACGTTCGCCTACGTCACCGCGTTGCTGCGAGACCCGATCTATCTCGGCGGCATTGGAAACTCCTTCCTGCTCGCCTGCACGACAACGTCGCTGGCGTTTCTCATCGCGCTTCCGCTCGCCTTCATAAGTGATCGTTTTCTTTTCCCCGCGAAGGGCATCCTGAGTTCGCTCGTGCTCATCCCGATGATCCTGCCGCCCTTCGTAGGTGCCATCGGCATCAAACAAATCTTCGGCCAATACGGCGCGTTCAACGCCCTGCTCATCCAGCTCCACCTGCGCCCCGAGGGCTGGACCTACGACTGGTTCGCGGTGTGCCCGTTTCTCGGCATAGCGGTCGTCAACGCGCTCTCGCTCTACCCCATCGTCTATCTCAACGCCGCCGCCGCCCTGGCCAACATTGATCCCGCCATGGAAGAAGCCGCCCAAAACCTCGGCTGCACCGGTCTGCGGCGCTTCTTCAAGATCACGCTGCCCCTCATCAAGCCGGGCCTCTTCGCCGGAGGCACCATCGTTTTCATCTGGGGATTCACCGAGCTGGGCGTGCCGCTCATCTTTGATTATCCGCGCGTCATCGCCGTGCAGATTTTTTACGGCCTGAAAGACATCGGCGGCAATCCGTTCCCCTACGCGCTCGTCGCGGTCATGCTCGCAAGCACGGTGATCCTTTACGCCGTAGGCAAAGGCCTCTTCGGACGCCAGGGCCACGCCATGATGGCCAAAGCCACCAGCTCCGGCGGCCCGCGCGCGCTGCCCGCCGCGAAGGCGTGGCTATGCACCGCGCTCTTCGGCGGCATCACGTTTCTCGCGGTGCTCCCGCACATCGGCGTCGTGCTGGTGGCGTTCTCGCGGGACTGGTATGCGAGCGTCTTCCCGGCCCATCTTACCTTGGAAAACTTCCAGCTCGCGCTTGGCAACAACCTCACGGTGCCCGCCATCGCGAACAGCCTAAAGTTCGCCAGCATCTCCACGATTTTCGACGTGGTGCTCGGCATCGCCATCGCCTACGTCGTCGTCCGCTCGAAAATTCCCGGCCGCCAAGTGCTCGACTTTCTCGCAATGCTCCCGCTCGCCGTGCCGGGATTGGTGATCGCGTTCGGCTACCTGGCCATGAGCCAGGAGGGCAAGTTCTTCGCGTTCCTGAATCCCGTGCGCGATCCGACGATCCTGCTCATCATCGCCTACTCCGTGCGCCGCCTGCCCTATGTCGTGCGCTCGGCGGCGGCCGGTTTCCAGCAAACCAGCGAGACGCTGGAGGAAGCCGCCCAGAACCTCGGCTGTCCACCGCTCAAGGCCACCTTCAAAATCACGCTCCCTCTCATCGCCGCCAACCTCATCGCAGGCGGCCTGCTCGCGTTCGCCTTCGCCATGCTGGAAGTCTCCGATTCGCTCGTGCTCGCGCAGAAGCAGGCGTTCTACCCGATCACCAAGGCCATCCTCGAACTTTTCCAGTTGCTCGGTGACGGCAAGTTTATCGCCAGCGCGCTCGGCGTGTGGGCGATGGTCTTTCTCGGCGTGACCATCGTGGGCATGAGCATCGTTCTCGGGAAAAAGATGGGGGCGATTTTCCGGGTTTGACCGTAAGGCGGAAACCCGTGCGTGTGTTTGCACCATGCTTTACCTGCTCGCCGTTTCCCTGCTCTGGGCGTTTTCGTTCGGACTGATCAAAGGGCAGCTTGGCGGACTCGATCCCACCGCCGTTACGGTGGTGCGGCTGGCGTTCGCACTGCTGGTGTTTCTCCCTTTTCTGCGCACCGCCAAAATCCCGCGCAAGACCCTTGGCTGGCTGGCGACGATCGGAGCCATCCAGTTCGGCATCATGTATGTGCTCTATCTGACTTCGTATGGCTACCTGCAGGCCCATGAGGTCGCGCTGTTCACCATCCTGACGCCACTATACATTACGCTGCTAGATGCGGCCTTGGAAAACCGCTTCCAACCGCGCCACGGCGTCGCCGCCTTTTTATCCGTCATCGGCGCCGGCGTGCTGCTGTGGCACGCGACCTACAGCTACGACCTGATGAAGGGATTCGTCCTCGTCCAACTTTCCAACCTGTGCTTCGCCGCCGGCCAGATCGCCTACAAGCGCACGCGCACCCGGCTTGTGGAAGCGTCCGAAGCCGGCGTGTTTGCAATGCTCCTGGCCGGCGCTTTACTGACCACAGCAGTCGTCTCGGCGTTCGCCACCCCATGGACACAGTTTCACCCCAGCTTGAAACAATGGGGAGTGCTCGCCTATCTGGGCGTGCTCGCGAGCGGTCTAGGCTTCTTCGCCTGGAACCTCGGCGTCACGCGCGTCAACACCGGCACGCTCGCGGCCTTCAACAACGCTAAAATTCCCCTGGCCGTCGGCTGCTCCCTCTTTTTTTTCGGTGGTCAGGCGGACATTCCCCGACTCGTGATCAGCATGGTCCTGCTCGGCCTAGCCGTCGCGGTGGCGGAGCATCAACAAAAAGCCCGCCCCTGATCGGGCGGGCTTGAAAAGTTTCAGATCGGTCGCGGAACGACGCGAATCTCAGCGGCTGGAATAGAAGGCGTTGATCTTGTCCGCGACGTCGCGGAAGCCGATGTCGTCGCTGTAGATGATCTTGTATTCGTTGATGGCCTCGTCGGGCTTGCCCATCGCTTCATAGCATTCGGCCAGTTGGTAAATGACGTCTTTTTTGAGGTCGTCCATCCCAGGGATTTCCGCCTTGGCAATCTGAAACTGGGCGACCGCGAGGTCGAACATTTTGCGGGCCTTGAGCGCCTTGCCCATGCCGGTGATCGCGCCGATGCGGACCTTGGGATTTTTCTGGGCCTGCTGGTAGTTCGCGATGGCGTTTTGAAAATCGCCGGTGGTGAAAAGAAGATTGGCCAGCGTGAAACGGCCCTCGTAATCGTTTGGGTATCGCTCGACGTAGGTCCTGGCTTGGGCGATTTCAAAGGCGGCGAAATCCGCCTTGGCTTTTTCAAACTCGGCCTTGATCGCGGCGTCCTGCGGGGCGGCCTCCAGGCGGTTTTCGATATCCTTGAGCTTAGCTTCGAGGATCGCGGCCTTCAAATCACTCTCTTGTTTCTCCAAACTGGTGTCAGCCGCGCCACTCTGGAGCTTGCGCGCCTGCTGCACGTAGTTCAGCGCTTCGGCAAAGTTGCCGAGCTTGCGATAACCTTCGGAAACACTGCGGTAGTGATTGAGATTTTCAGGCTGCGCCTTCAGGCGTTCGAGCGCCTCGCCGATGAGGCGCTGGGTCATCTCGTCGGAGGTGACGACCTTCGATGCCTGCTCTAGGGAAACGGCCTGCGCTTCGTCACGCAGTTTGTCGCGGAAGGATCCCTTTTCCTCCCAATTGCCCTTTTCCGTGGTCTGGGCGATGGCCGCCTTGCGCATGATGGAAAGCGCGTCGCCGTCCTGCGGGTGCATCTTGAGAAGCGTATCGGCGGCGCGAAGCGCCTCCTTGGGTTTTTTGGCGAGAAGCAGAGCCTCGGCCAGATTCAGCAAAGCTTCGCGATCGGTGGGTGCCTGCTCGTGAATCGCCTCCCACGCAAAGGCCGCCGTCTCGGGCAGATCAAGGCCGTGCGCTGCTTCAGCCAAAAGTTTGAGCGCAGGCTCGCTGGTCGGATCGGCTGCCAGTAGCTTTTCGGCGTTTTCCATCTGCTTGACGGGATCTTTTTTACCTCCGCCAAAAAGAAAACCGGCCTGCGTAACGGAGCTAAATGCCTTCGAAAAAAACCGGCTCTTGGAATTAAAATAGCGCAACTGGGCCACCCGCTGAAGCCTTCGAACAGGAAGGCAGCCCGGAGCGGACTTAAGCACCTGCGCGGTCACTTCAAGAACGTAGTCGAGATTGCCTTGCTGTAGCGCCACCTGGGCGTTCTCAAGCTGTTTCTGCAGACGAAAGTCCAATGATAAAACGGGGATTTCTGGCATAGGGTATCTTCCAAGCAAATGACCTCAAATGAACCGGTCAACGCTGGAGTGCCGTTTTCAGACTACTTCCAGGTCGTCCATCGCCGCCGTCGCAAGGCGTTCGATACCTGACCGCACCGCAGACTCCGTCGGCCCCTCTACCAATAAACGCAATTTTGCCTCCGTGCCGGAAAAACGCACCAGCACCCGTCCCTGCGAGCCCAGTTCGGTCTCCAACGCGGCAATTGCCACCGTTAAGGCAACACAGGAGGACAGTTCGCGACGCTGCTGGACCTTGAGGTTACGCGTCGCCTGCGGAAATTTAACCAACGCCTTCCTTAATTCCGAAAGCGGCCGACCCGTCTCTCTCATCACTTCAAGCACCTTGAGGGCCGCGACCAAACCGTCGCCGGTCGGTGCAATCTCCGCGCAGATGATGTGTCCGCTGGATTCACCGCCCAGCTTCGCGCCCTCGGCCAGCATGCGCTCGATCACATAACGGTCGCCCACCCCGGTGCGCACTACCCGTCCGCCGGCGGCGGTCACGGCAGCGTCCACCCCGAGGTTGCTCTGCACGGTCACGACCAGCGTGCAGGCCGCCAGCGCGCCTTTGCCCAGCGCGTGCACCGCCAGCAGTGCAAGCACTTCGTCGCCGTCCAAAACCTCTCCGTGCTCATCGCACAAGATGCAACGGTCGCCGTCCCCGTCGTGCGCGATACCCAGTCGCGCGCCCGTCGCGAGCACTTTGGCTGCGAGTTTTTCAGGATGCTCGCTGCCCACCCCGTCGTTGATATTTTTTCCATCAGGCGTGTCGCCAAGCGCGACAACCTCGGCTCCGAGCGCGCGCAATACCACAGGACTGGTCCACGCCGTCGCGCCGTTTGCCGTGTCCAAAACGATTTTCCAACCGGCCAGAGCCTGAGCCGGCAGCAACGCGCAAGCCGCCGCGATGTAGCGAGCCACCGCCTCCGTATCTTCGCAAACCGCCGCGTCCATCCCCTCGACAACCGCCGTCGGCGGCGTCAGCAACTGCTCGATACGCGCCTCGTCCGCGTCGGTAAGCTTGATGCCCGTGCCCGCGAAAAACTTGATGCCATTGTCGGCCGCCGGATTGTGCGAAGCGGTCACGACAACGCCGAGGACCGCACCAGCCGAGCGGACGGCACCGGCCACCGCCGGAGTAGGCAGCACGCCCAGCGAAACCGGCTCCAGCCCCGCCGCCGCCAAGCCTGCGGCGACCGCCCGGACAAGCGATTCCCCGGAGGCTCGCGTGTCGCGCCCGATGACCACGCGCCCGCAACCGCCGGCCCACCGGCCCGCCGCCCGCCCAAGCTGGAAAGCGAACGTCTCGTTGATCACAGGCCCGCCGTAGGGTCCGCGCACTCCGTCGGTGCCGAAATAGTCGCGTTTCATGCGTGAAAAAATTCCTTGGTCGCGGCGATCTTCGCCTTGACGGCTCCGCCCAGAAGCAGGTCGCGGGCGGGTGCGATGCCTTCGCGCAGATCAGCCGTGCGCCCTGTGATCCACATCGCGGCGGCCGCGTTGAAGACAATCGTGTCCGCCAACCCAGACGGGCCGTGGCCCGACAGCAGCGCGTCCACGATGGCCATGTTGGTTGCAAGGTCCCCGCCCTGAAGCTCGGCAAAAGGCGCCGTCGAAAAACTAAAGTCCGCACCGTTCCACCTGCCATCGACTGCGCGCAACCGGCCGATGCCGCGCACGCGGTTGACCGTCGTGGTCGTCAACTCGTCTATGCCGTGCCCGGGCGAGATCACGCCATGCGCCGCCAGGCCGGCCTCGGCGCCGAGCAGATCAAAAACATCCGCGAGTTTCACGACCCACGCTTCGGAAAAAACTCCTAGCAAAATATTGGCTGGACGACCCGGATTGATGAGCGGGCCGAGGATGTTGAACACCGAGCGCCGCCCCTGGCTCGCGAGCAGTTTTCTCACCGGCGCGATGTTCTTGAACGTGGGGTGGTAAGCCGGAGCGAAGAAAAACGCGTAGCCGAGCTGGTCGAGGGCCGCGCGCTGTTTTTCCGGTGGCGCCTGCAAATCCACGCCAAACGCGGCGAGCAGGTCCGCGCTGCCGCACTTGGAGGTGACGCCGCGGTTGCCGTGCTTCATCACCGGCACGCCGGCGCAGGCGAGCGTGAGCACCACCATGCTGGAAATATTAAAACCACCCGCGAGATCACCGCCGGTGCCCACCACATCGATGGACCTGCCGGCCCAGGACTCCACTCCGGGGTTGATCGCCCGTGCGCGAAACTCCCGCGCAAATGCAGCCACCTCGGCCGCCGTCTCACCTTTGTCGCCGAGCGCGATCAGGAACGCCGCCTTGCCCTCGTCGGCCACCTCGGCCGACGCCAGCGCGGCGGCAGCGCCCGCCACATCGGCGGACGTGAGCTCCTGTCGCGCCAGCAGGCGACGCGTGAGTTCGGCGAGTTCGGACATGAATGCACATGGAATCTGCAAAGTTCCATGCGTGGAAAGCATAAACTCGACACCCCTCCGACGTTGTGGGAGCAAAGTTTGTGCGTCGCATCATCCCTCTCGTCGGAATCGGCCTTGCGCTCATCCTCCCCTGTCTCGGCGAATCAATCGCCGACAGCGCTCCGCCCAAAGCCCAGCCCGTGGCCGAACTCCACACCCGTGACGCCGTTATCCTCGGCGTAATCGAAGGCATCACGGAGTTTCTCCCCATTTCATCGACGGGCCATCTCATCATCGCCAACAAGGTGCTGCACCTAGACGGTGAAACCCCGCTCACCGGCGTCGACGGCCAGCCGCTCTGGTATAAAAAACCGTCGCCCAAACATCCCGAAGGCGAACCCCTCACCCTCAAACTCGCCGCCGACACTTACGTTGTGGTCATCCAGTTTGGCGCCATCGCCGCTGTCGCCGGACTGTATTGGCGGCAGATGCGATCCATCCTGCTGGGTCTGGTCGGCCGCGATTCCGCCGGCCTGGTTTTGTTTCGCAACCTCATGATCGCCTTTATCCCCGCCGCCGCGCTCGGACTCGCCCTGCACGACTGGATCGACAAACACCTGTTTTCCATCGGGGCCGTGGTCACCGCTCAAATCAGCGGCGCAGTCCTCATGTTTGCCGCGGAAAACTGGCGCAAGACCCACGCGACCACCCGTCCCATCGGCGACCTCTCCTCGCGCAACGCCTTCGGCATCGGCGCACTCCAGTGCGCCGCGCTCTGGCCGGGCACCAGCCGCTCCATGACCACCATCGTAGGCGGCTACTTCGCCGGCCTCGATCCGCGCAAGGCGGCGGAATTCAGTTTTCTCCTCGGCCTGGTTACACTCACCGCCGCGACCGGATACAAGAGCATGAAATCCGGCGCGGCCATGATTGAGGTGTTCGGCTGGCCTCACGTCTTGCTGGGATGCATCGTGGCGGCGGTCACCGCAGCGGTTTCCATCCGTTTCCTCATCCATTACCTGACGCGCCACGGTCTGGGCCTGTTTGCGGTTTACCGCTTGGTCACCGCCGGGGTGCTTATCCTCTGGTTTCTCGTCTGACCGCGACGGATTGGTTATAGCGCTTGACGATGGAAAGCGCGGCCCTCTACCTTCAACCTTTAACACTCATTCCAGACCTCGTTACACGAACGTCACCCACTCCTTTAAACCACACCGACCATGGCTAATCCGAAACGCAAACAGTCCAAACGCCGCAGCGCCAATCGCCGCGCAGCCAACGCTTTCAAGGCTCCCCAGATCGCCAAAGACCCGACCGACGGCACGGCTTTCCGCCCCCACCACGTGAACCCGACCAACGGAACGTATCGCGGCCGCCAAGTGATTAACGTCGAGGTCTAAGCCTCACGTAACCGGCATTAAATTCACCATCCCGGCGATGGTCATCTCCTCCGGTGTATCCGGGCGCATCGCGGTTGACGCGATGGGAGCCGATCTCGGCCCGCCCGAAGTAGTCGCGGCCGTAAAGCTCGCCCTAGACGAGTTTCCGGATCTCAACCCGGTCACGCTCGTAGGCGACGAAGCTGTGCTGAAACCGCTTCTTCAACAACACGGCTTGGGCGCACACCCAAAGCTCGGGCTTTTACACGCGTCCGAAGTCGTCACGATGGACGACAAGCCCCTTCTCGCGCTGAAGCGCAAGAAGGACTCCTCGATGTTCCAAGCCATCGAACTGGTCAAATCCGGCTCGGCCTCCGCAGTGGTCAGCTGCGGCAACACCGGCGCGCTCATGGCCGGCGGCACCATCAAGCTGCGAACCATGGAAGGCGTGGATCGCCCCGCCCTCGCCGCGATCATCCCGAGGGAAAACGGCTACTTCATCCTCATCGACGCCGGCGCCAACCCCGAGTCCGAGCCGGAACATCTCGTCCACAACGCGATTCTCGGCACCCATTACGCCCGCGTCGTGCTCGGCATCGCCCAGCCCCGCGTCGGCCTGCTCACCATCGGCACAGAAGAAGGCAAGGGCAACGCGCTCATCGCCGCCACCCACGACCATTTCAAAAACCTCGGCGACCTCGTCAACTACGTCGGCCCCACCGAGGGTTTCCAAGTGTTTACCGATCACTGCGACGTCGCCGTGTGCGACGGCTTCGTCGGCAATCTCCTCCTGAAGAGCTGGGAGTCGCTCGCGCACTTTTTCTCTGCCACGCTCAAAACCGAACTCAAGGCCAACCCTCTCCGCCTCACCGGCGCGCTCCTCGCCGGCGGCGCGTTCAAGGCCCTGAAAAAGCGCATCAACCCCGAGACCTACGGCGGCGCCCCGCTCCTCGGCCTGCGCGGCAACGTCCTTAAGGCCCACGGATCCAGCAGCCGCCATGCGATCAAAAACGCGATTCGCGTCGCCAGCGAGGTGGTCAAAGCCGATATGATCCACCACATCGAAACCGACGTCTCCCGCGCCAACGCCATCATACGCCCGAAATCGTCCGACATACTCTGAACCCCTCCACCGGACCCTGTCCGGACGCCTCTCTCGCAATACCTCACATGGGTTCACCTGACATCGCCATCCTCGGCACCGGCTCCTACGCCCCCGTCAACGTTCTGACCAACGAGGATCTTTCCAGGCAGGTGAACACTTCCCACGAGTGGATTTTCA
>JANXRL010000053.1 GCA_025352985.1 Verrucomicrobiota bacterium | reverse complement strand
CCTCTCCAGATCAACGCCCTCCTCTTCACCCCCAAGGACAACACCGAAAAGTTTGGCATGGCCCGCCTCGAGCCCGCCGTCTCGCTCTACTGCCGCAAAGTCCTCATCGACGCCAAGCCCAAGGATCTCCTCCCCGAGTGGCTGCGCTTCCTCAAGGGTGTCGTCGATAGCGAAGACCTCCCCCTCAACATCTCTCGCGAGACGATGCAGGACCGCGCCCTCATCGAGAAGTTGAACAAGGTCATCACGAAACGCTTCCTCAAATTCCTCGCCGACGAAGCCGAGGCCCGCCCCGACGGCTACAACGAGTTCTACGCCGAGTTCGGCATTTTTCTGAAGGAAGGCGCCGCCCTCGACTACACCCACAAGGACCAGCTCGTGAAGCTCCTCCGCTACGAGTCCTCCCTCACCGAGAAGGGCAAGACCACCTCGCTCGCCGACTACGTCACCCGCCTCGGTGCCGAGCAAAAAGAAATCTATTATCTCGTCGGCCCGAACCGCGCCGCCATCGAAAGCGGCCCGTATCTCGAAGGGTTTAAAGCCCGCAACCTCGAAGTCCTCTTCTGCTACGAGCCGGTGGACGAATACGTCATGAACAACGTCCGCGAATTCGACGGCAAAAAGCTCACCGCCGCCGACCACGCCGACGTAAAGCTCGCCGACGCCCCCAAGCCCCCCGCCGCCGAAGGCGACCTCTCCGAAGCCGACGCCACCGCTCTCGCCGAGTGGATCAAGACGAGCCTCGGCGACCGCGTCGAAGCCGTTAAGCCCTCCGACCGCCTCGTCGATTCACCCGCCCTCGCCGTCAACGCCGACAAATTCATGACGCCCCAGATGCGCCGCATGATGAAGGCCATGAACAAGGACGGCGCCGACGCCCCCGTGAAGGTCAACTTGGAGATCAACCCGCGCTCCGCCGTGATGAAGCACCTCAACGCCGCCCGCGCCACGTCGCCCGAAAAAGCCGCCCTCATCGCCGAGCAGATCCTCGACAACGCCCTCATCAGCGCCGGCCTCTTCGAAGACCCGTCCAAGATGGTCGCCCGCCTCTACAAGCTCCTCGAAACCGTCTAAAAACCTGCTGTTTCGCGGATCGGAAGGTAGGGCGGGACCGCTGGGCCCGCCGTGTCACGATCCCCTCCTCAAGCCCCGACGTCACCCGTCGAGGCTTTTTATTTTTTAACATTAACTCTTCATTGTCTGATCTATAAATAAAGTATGGTTAGTGAGCCATACTTTAAAATTGCATGATATGGCTCTTTAGCCATACCTTCATCTCGCCATGAAAATGACTATGCATATCGACGAAGACGTTTTGGACCGGGTGATGAAGATCACCGGTGCCAAGACCAAGCGCGCGGCTGTCGAGATCGCCCTCAAAGAGATGGCCCGCCGCCATAAGCTGAAGGAAATCCTCTCGCAAGGTCTCGGCCTGACGGGCGACCAACTCGCCGCCGAGTTCGCGCCCGGCCCAGCCGATGCGCTCGACAGCCACGGCCTCAAAGTTGCGGAAAATCAGGCTCCTTATGGCGACAAACCAACTGCTCCCTGACAGCAACTTCTACATCAACTGCGCGCGTCGTAATATAGATCCATTCCTGGAGCTTGCGACGCGCGCCCATGATTGGGATCTCGTCACGTGTGGCATGGTGGTCGTCGAAGTCACGCGAGGCCGCCGTGATCCCAACGTGCTCCGCCGCTTCAAAGACGCCTTTTCCGTGATGAGCTATATCAACACGACCAGCGACACATGGGAACGCACCGCCCATCTCACGTGGGCCCTGGATCGTCAGGGAATCGTATTGCCCGCCACCGATGTGCTCATCGCCGCCTGCGCCCTGCAAACAGACGCTGCCGTCCTCACCTTCGACGCCCATTTCCAGAAAATCCCCGGCCTCCGCGTGCTGGACCGGCTGCCGTAAAATAATTCTTCAGACGTGCCGACAACACGCGCTTTGTCCTTGGGCCTGCCGGTTTTTCCGCAACACTGCGCGCCGTGATCGCTTCGTCATGAGAGCCTATTTCCTGCGCCGCCTCCTGCTCATCCCGCCAACGCTGCTCGGCCTCACGCTCATCGTTTTTTTCATCACCCGCCTCGCGCCCGGCGGCCCGCTCGAACAGGCACTCATGCGCGCCCAGCAAACCAGCCTCGAACACGGCGCCGGTCGCGCCTCCGGCCAGGGCACCGCCCTCTCCACCGACCAGATCGACCAGCTCAAACACTACTACGGTTTCGATAAACCGTGGTATGTCGCCTACGCTCAGTGGCTCGGCAAAGTCGCCCAAGGCGATCTCGGCACCTCCTTCCGTTACAACGAGCCCGTCTGGGACCTCATCCGCGAGCGTTTCCCCATCTCGATCTTTTACGGGCTCACCACGCTCGTCATCACCTACGCCGTCTGCGTGCCGCTCGGCATCGTCAAAGCCATCCGCCACCGCACGTGGGTGGACACCAGCAGCTCGATGTTGATCTTCGCCGGCTACGCCGTGCCAGGCTACGTGCTCGGCGCGTTGCTGCTGGTTTTCTTCGCCGCCCGCCTGCGCTGGTTCCCGATGGGCGGTTTCACGGGAGACAATTTCTCCGATCTCTCCTTCTTCGCCAAGGCCACCGACCTCCTGCACCACGCCATCCTCCCTCTCTCGTGCTACCTCGTCGGCAGCTTCGCCTTCGTGACCTTGCTGGTGAAAAACAACCTCATGGATGCACTCGCCGCCGACTACATGCGCACCGCCGTCGCCAAGGGCATATCCTACCGCCGCGCCGTGTTCGGCCACGCGCTGCGCAACTCGATCATCCCGCTCGCCACCGACTTCGGCCAAAACCTCACGCTCTTCCTCTCCGGCTCCTTCCTCATCGAAAATATTTTCGACATCAACGGCTTCGGCCTCCTCGGCTACACCTCTACCCTCGACCGCGACTACCCGGTCGTCATGGGCGTGCTCCTGCTTTCCTCGCTTTTGCTACTCGCGGGCAACCTCATCTCCGACGCCCTCGTGGCGCTCGCCGATCCCCGCATCCGCTTCGGTTGATCCACTCCATCCCGTGCCGCTCCCCCGCTTCCAGATCAATCCCCAGACCCAGCGCCGCCTCGCCCGCTTTCGCGCGATCCGCCGCGGCTACGTTTCGTTTCTCGTGCTGGCGTTTCTCGTCCTGCTCTCGATCTTCGGCGAACTCCTCGTCAACAGCCGCGCCCTCGTCGTGAAATACCACGGTGCCTATTATTTCCCCACCTACGGCGCCTTCCACGCCGGCACCGACTTCGGCGAAAACTACTCTTACGAAACCAACTACCGCCACCTGAAGGTCCGCTTCGCCACCGAAACCCGCGGCGACTGGGTGTTGTTACCTCCCGTCCCCTACAACGCCTACGAAAACGACTTCCGCCCCGGCGTCTATCCGCCCACCGCGCCGTCCGCCGCCGAACGCCACTTCCTCGGCACCGACACCACCGGCCGCGACATCCTCGCCCGCCTGTTTTACGGCTTTCGCATCGCCCTGATTTTTTCCGCCTTCTACATCGGTTTCGTTTATCTCCTCGGCATCGTCATCGGCTGCGCGATGGGCTGGTTTGGCGGCGGCGTGGACCTGATCGGCCAGCGCCTCGTGGAAATCTGGTCGAACCTCCCCTTCCTCTACATCGTGATGATCGTGGCCTCGCTCGTCCGCCCCGACCTTTTCCTGCTCGTGGCCATCACCGGCATCTTCTCATGGACTGGCATGACCTACTACATGCGCACCGCCACCTACCGCCAAAAAGCGCGCGATTACGTCGCCGCCGCCGAAGCGCTCGGCGCCTCCACCCCGCGTATCATCTTCCACCATATCCTGCCCAACACGCTCTCGACCCTCGTCACGTTCATCCCGTTCACGCTGGCCGGCGCCATCACCGCGCTCACCGCCCTCGATTTCCTCGGCTTCGGTTTGCCTCCGCCCACCCCGAGCTGGGGCGAACTGCTAGGCCAGGGCACCGCCAACCTCAACGCCCCGTGGATCGTCTCGTCCGTCTTCTTCTCCATGGTTTTCGTTCTCACCCTTGTGACCTTCGTCGGCGAAGCCATCCGCGAAGCCTTCGACCCGAAAAAATTCACCTCTTACCAATGACACCCGCCCGCCTCCTCATCCCTGCGTTCGCCCTTCTGCTTCTCGCACTCTCCGGCTGCGCCAAAAAAACCGCCGAAGCCGCCCGCGACATCACCCCCGAGGTCAACGCCTACTACCAGGCCCACCCCGATTTCTTCACCTTCGCCAAACCCGCCGACCTCCCCGCCGACCTCGCCTGGCAGGACGGCCGTGACGTCCCCGAGTTCTCCGCCCCCGAAGCCAAACGCGGCGGCACGCTGCACGGTTTCATCGACGACTTCCCCCGCACCCTCCGCTTCATCGGCCCCGATGCCAACGGCTCCTTCCGCAACTACATCCTCGACGACAACGCCCTCACCCTCGTCCAGCGCCAGCCCAACACCGGCCAGTATTATCCCGCCCTCGCCAAATCCTGGGCGCTCTCCGCCGACGGCCGCACCATGTATTTCCGCCTCGACCCCGACGCCCGCTACAGCGACGGCGCGCCCGTCACCGCCGACGACTACCTCTTCGCCTTTTTCTTCTTCCGCGCGACCTACATCAACGAGCCGTGGTATAACAATTATTACACCACCAATTTCGCCAACGTCACCCGCTACGACGACCACACCCTCGCCGTCACTTGGAAGGAATCGAAGCCCGACATCTACGACCGCCTCGGCTCGCTCTCCCCGGTCCCGCAGCATTTCTACAAGGAGCTCGGCGCCGACTTCGCCCAACGCTACCAGTGGCGCCTCGAACCCACCACCGGCCCCTACACCGTCCTCCCCGAAGACATCCACAAAGGCACCTCCATCGACCTCACCCGCGTCAAAAACTGGTGGGCCTCCGACAAGCCCTGGTTCCGCCACCGCTACAACTTCGACCGTGTCAGCCTCCAGGTCATCCGCGATCCGGACAAAGCCTTCGAGGCCTTCAAGCGCGGCGACCTCGACGCCGCCGGCCTGAGCCTCCCCAAATACTGGTATGACAAGCTCCCCGACTCCGACCCGCTCGTGCAGTCCGGCTACGTCCAGAAGGTCGTTTTCTACAACGAAATCCCCCGCCCCACCTACGGCCTTTACCTCAACTCCGCCCGTCCGCTTCTCGACAACCGCGACATCCGCAGCGGCATCAACTTCGCCACGAACTTCCAGCTCGTCATAGACCAATACTTTCGCGGCGACTACCAGCGCATGCAGTCCACCGCCGACGGCTACGCCCTCGTGCCCTTGGCCGGCATCAAGTCCCGCCCCTTCTCCGTGGACGACGCCCTCGCCTCCTTCGCGAAGGCCGGCTTCACCAAGCGCGGCCCCGACGGCATCCTCGTTGACGACAAGGGCCGCCGCCTCTCCTTCACCGTCACCTCCGGCTACGCCGCGTTGAAGGACGTCCTCTCCATCCTGAAACAAGAGGCGCTCAAGGCCGGCCTGGAGTTCAACATCGAGGTCCTCGACGGCACCACCGCCTGGAAAAAGGTGCAGGAAAAACAGCACGACATCGCCTTCACCGCCTTCAACACCGGCATCGAAATGTATCCCCGCTACTGGGAAAATTTTCACTCCGTCAACGCCCACAAGCCTCAGACCAACAACCTCACCAATCTCGCCGATCCCGAGATCGACGCGCTCATCAAACGCTACGACCGCGCCACTTCGATGGACGAAATCCGCGACCTCGCCACACAGCTCGAAACCAGAATCCGCGAGCAAGCCGTCTTCGTCCCCGGCTTTGAAATGCCCTTCTACCGCTCCGGTTTCTGGCGTTGGGTAAAATGGCCCAAGGACTTCAACGTCCGCCTAAGCCAGGCCGCGATGGACCAAGGCCTCGCCTGGATTGACGAGGACACGAAGAAGGAAACCCTCGACGCCCGCGCCTCCGGCAAAACCTTCCAGCCCTCTATCACCACCTACGACCAGTGGAAGCGTAAGGACTAAGTCAGCCTCCTCTCTGGCTCTAGCCTCTCAGCTCTAAGCTCTCCGCGTTCCGCCTCCGTCTCATGCCCGATCCGCTCCTCAGCGTCCGCCAACTCGCCGTCGGTTTTGAAACCGACGAC
>JANXRL010000161.1 GCA_025352985.1 Verrucomicrobiota bacterium | reverse complement strand
AGTCGGTGATCTGGTTTTGCTCCAATTTGTCTGAGTAGAAACTCAGATACATCGAGGCGAACTGGCTGTCGCTCGACTCCACGCTGATCGTGGGCGCCTCCGACTCGGGCGGAAGCTGGCTGCGCACTTGGTCGATCTTGGAGCTGATCTGCGCCAACGCGGCGTTGGTGTCGTAGTTGAGCCGCAGAAATACGCGGATGGTGCTCTGGCCGGAGCGGCTTTCGGACTCGATGTAGTCGATACCGTCGGCGCTCGCGATCACGCGCTCGAGCTGAGTGGTGATATAGCCGCGCACCGTCTCGGCGCTGGCGCCAAAATACACAGTGCTGATATTAACGACAGCGCTGTCACTGCGGGGATATTGGCGGACATTGAGCTTGTTGTAGGACACCAAGCCCACGACCAAGATCACAATGTTGACCACCAGCGCGATGACGGGCTTGCGGACGAACAGGTCGGTAAAACTGGATTTCATGGCGGCGGGCTAGGTTCAGGTGTTGGCCGGCTTGGGCGCGGGATTGCTGGAGGGCAGAACGCTGTTGTTCACTTGGACTGGCAGGCCGTTGCGAAGTTTGAACACTCCGGCGGTGGCGATCACGTCACCGGACTTCACGCCTTCCTGGATTGCGATCAAGTCGCCCTTGGTCACGCCCAGTTTGACGAATTGCTGGCGGGCGCCCAGATATTCGGTGCCGTCCGGATTTTTCATGGTCTCGATGATGAACACGGAGTTTCCGTAGGACGCGTAGGAGACCGCCGTCGCCGGTAAGACGATCGAAGGCGCGGAAACGGGCAGCTCGACCTCGACATGGGCAAACATGCCGGCGCGCAGGGATGCGTTGGGGTTTTCGACCAAAGCTTGGACAAAAACATTCCGGGAGGTGGCGTCCACCTCGGGATTGATCGCCGCGATTTTACCCTCAAACACCCGCTCACCAAACGCATCGACCTTAACGTTAACCACCTGACCGACCGCCAACGAAGGCAACTGACGCTGCGGCATGGTGAAGTTGACATACATCTGATCCAGTTTTTGCAGGGGCAGCAACGGGGAGCCTCGTGAAACAAACTGGCCTACATTCACCAGGCGAATGCCCACCCGGCCGTCGAAGGGAGCGCGCACGATCTTCTTTTCCATCTGGGCGCGGAGAGCGCCGGCGTCGGCCTCGGCCTGGTTCATTTGCGCGGTCGCCTGATCGAGCTCGGCCTGACTGATCGTATTCTTGGCGCGTAGGTCGGCAGAGCGCTGCATATCCAGTTTGGCCAAGGTAAGCTTCGCTTCAGAAGCGGCGAGCTGGGCTGCCTCCACCCGTGTGTCAAATTCTAGGAGCACGTCACCCGCTTTCACATCCGCGCCGTTTCCGACCACAATTTTGCTGATGATGCCGTCGGCATCGGTGCCCAGTGTCACGCCTTGGACGGGCGCAAGCGTGGCAACCGCACTCAAGATCGGCGCCCAGATTTCCTCGCGCGCTACCGTTGTGGTTACGGAGCTGGCGGGCATCGTATGAGGCATGGAGGACATCTTTTTTATCTGCGCGACTTTCACGGCGCCCAGAAGGGCAACGACGAGAACTAAACCGACGATGGCGATGATGAATTTTTTAAGCATGGCGCAAGGAATGGACGGAACAGTGATGATAGCGGGAAGAAATCAGATGTGGATGGTTGCAGGCAGCTCGGCCGCCGAGGTCTCTTGTCGGCGGGCGACTCCGCAGGCCACCGCCTTGGTTGAAATTTTGGTCAGAAGTTTGGCGAGCGTCGCACGCTCATGCTCGGAGAGGTTGCCCATGAGATCGTTGACCAGCCGAAAATGCTCCGGCAGCAGCCCATGCATAAACGCCTGCCCTTCGGGCGTGAGGTGAACCGACATCTGCCGCCGGTCGTCCGTGCCGGGTTCGCGCCGCACGAACCCGTCGCGCTCCAAGGTGTCGAGCAAGCCCGTGATAGTTGCGCGAGAAACGGAAGCGAGGTCCGCCAATTCGGCCGGCGTGGACGGCCGGGCGCAGGCAGTGCCCTTTTTTTCAATCAAAAGCATCATCATGAGAAAACGTCCATGGGTGATATCGTGATCGGCAAAGTGGGCATCCATCACCCGCGACACTTCATCGCCGGCGCGGATGAGGTGCATGAAAGCCTCGCACACCGAAGGATTGAGGTCGGGAAACTGCTTCGCGGCCTCAACAAGGCATTCGTAGCGCGGGAGTTCTTTGAGGACTAGGCGTTGCATGATAAATGGACGTCAACAAGACGTGAGACGAGAAATAGTTAGCCACCTTACTAAAAACACAAGCGAACCGATACGATATTTTGCGTTTTTTCTGGAACATCCGTAAACGACCAACAAAAAAAGCGCGCCGATGAAGGCGCGCTTGGATTTTTAACCCGAGGAGGGAAATGCTTCTTAAAGCGACTGGGCGGCGGCGACCACGGCCTCGGTCGTGATACCGAGTTCCTTAAAAACGGTCGCACCCGGGGCGCTCATGCCGAAGCGGTCGATGCCGATGACCTTGCCGTCGAGACCGACGTATTGATACCAAAGGCCGGTGACACCCGCTTCGATTGCGACGCGCTTGCGCACAGAAGAAGGAAGGATGGCCTCGCGGTATTCGGCGGACTGGCGATTGAAGCGCTCGAAACAAGGAACGGACACGACGCGCACGCCGGCACCGAGAATCTTGGCGGCATTGACTACGTATTGGAGTTCGCTGCCGCTCGCCATGAGGATATGCGTAAGCGGGGCGGTTTCCTGCACGGCGACGTAGGCGCCCTTGAGGACGCCGGCACGGCGGATGTGCGGAGGAATGTCGTTGAGCAACGGCAGAGCCTGGCGCGAAAGCGCGAGGAGCGTGGGACCGTCGGCGCGCTCGAAAGCAGCCGCATAGGCACCCGCCGTTTCCTCGGGATCGCCAGGGCGGATCACGTCGAAACCGGGGATCACGCGCAGGCCGGAAACCGTCTCGACCGGCTGGTGCGTCGGGCCGTCTTCACCCACGCCGACGGAGTCATGCGTGTAGATGTAAACAACGGGGAGCTTTGCCAGCGCGGCGAGTCGCATGGAGGGACGCGAGTAGTCGGCAAACACCAGGAACGTAGCGATGGACGGATGAAAAATACCGTCGTAAGCGATGCCGTTGGCGATCGCAGCCTGGGCGTGCTCGCGGATGCCGAAGCGGAAATTACGACCCGCACGGTTGGACGGATCGAAGTCTTTGTCGGCGGCGATGTAGTTGAGCGTCGAGCCGTAAAGGTCAGCGCTACCGCCGATGACGAGCGGCAGTTCGGCAGCGAGAGGCTGGAGGATCTGCTGGCCGGCGGCGCGGGTTGCGAGTTTCGCATCGGCAGGGAACAGAGGAATCTTTTCGAGGAGGTGCGCGGCGCTGGGCTTGCTGTTGCGGCTCTCAAGCAAAGCGGCCTGCTCGGGATTGGCAGCTTTCCACGACTCGAAGGTCTTGCCCCACTTCTTGTAGGCGCGAACGAGGGACTTCTTGTGCTTCGCAAAGTAGGCGCGCACGTCGTCACTCACGAAGAAATGCTTGTCGGCAGGCAGACCGAGACCGGCGCGCGCGGCGTCGATAAATTTGGCGCCGCCTTCACCGTGCCCCTTGGCGGTGCCGGCAACTTCGGGAATGCCCTTTGCAATCGTGGTCTTGGCGATGATGAGCTGGGGCTTTCCGCTCTTGGCTTTCTTGGCCTTGTTAACGGCCTTGAGGATCGCGGCAAGGTCGTGGCCGTCGATTGTCTGGACGTCCCACTCGATGGCCTTGAAACGCTGGGCGGCGTTCTCGCTCTGCGACTTGTTCGCCATCGCGTCGAGGGTGACGTCGTTGGAGTCGTAGATGAGTATGAGGTTGTCCAACTTCTGGTGGCCGGCGAACGCGATAGCTTCGAGAGCGACGCCTTCCTGCATACAACCATCACCCGCGAGGGCAATCACGTGGCCATCAAAAATCACGTGTTCGGAGGTATTAAAGCGAGCAGCGGCCATTTGGCCTGAGACGGCTAGACCGACGGCATTGGCGATACCCTGGCCGAGCGGGCCGGTGGTGGCCTCAACGCCGGGGGTTTCGTGGAACTCGGGGTGGCCGGGGGTCTTGCTGTGGAGCACGCGGAACTTCGTGAGTTCTTCGAGCGAGAGATCGTAACCGCTCAGATGGAGCCAGCTGTAAATGAACATGCTACCGTGGCCGGCGGAGAGGACGAAACGATCACGATTCAACCAGCGGGGTGCATCGGGGTTGTGGACGAGGACGTTGCCGTAAAGAACGGCGCCGATCTCGGCGCAGCCAAGCGGAAGACCGAGATGGCCGGAGTTGCACTTATGGACGGCGTCCATGGCAAGGCCGCGGGCCTGGTTGGCAGCAAGAGCGAGGATATCGGTTTGGAGTTTCATGTGGTAAATGTGGTTAAGCGTGAACGAAAGATGACGAGTTAAACGTTGGGCGCCTCTCGGGGAAGCCCAAACGGACATGAAAAAAGCGAGTCGGGGAGACTCGCTTTTTTCATGAAGGGATTCGCAACGCGAATTACTTGGTGGCGACGGCGCGGTCGGTGCGCTTTTCTTTGATCGCCATGGCGGCTTTGCCGAGGCGGGTGCGGAGGTAGTAGAGGCGGGCGCGGACGGGCTCGGAGGTGCGCTCGATCTCGATCTTCTCGATGTTCGGGGAGTTGACGGGGAACACACGCTCGACGCCCTCGCCGTAGCTGATGCGGCGGACGGTGAACGTTTCGTGGATGCCGCTGCCCTTGAGCGCGATCACGATGCCGGCAAAAATCTGGGTGCGCTCTTTGTCACCTTCGCGAACTTTCGTGTGGACGCGGACGCCGTCGCCGACTTTGAAAGCCGGGGTGTCTTTTTTCACCTGGAAGGCGGTGATTTCTTGGAGGATGGGATGGGTGCTCATGGCAGTGTGGTTATTTGAGTAAATCGGGTCGGACCTGACGGGTTTTTTCGATACGTTGCGCGTTTCGCCATTTTTCGATTTCGGCATGGTTACCAGAAAGGAGCACTTTCGGAACGGACATGCCTCGGAATTCGGCTGGACGCGTGTATTGAGGAAAGTCGAGCAACTTGCCGGTGAAGGATTCGTGCGTCAATGACTTTTCTTCCCCTAAAACACCGGGAATAAAACGCGCCAATGCATCGATGATCACGGCGGCCGGAAGCGTGCCGTTGGTGAGCACATAATCGCCAATGCTGATCTCCTGATCGATCACATTGTCACGAATCCGCTGGTCGATGCCTTCGTAGTGGCCGCTTAGAAGAATGAGGTGCGACTGCTGCGAGAGTTCCTCGGCAATTTTCTGCGAATAGGGAACGCCATCGGGGGTTAGGTAGATGCGTCGGCAACCGGGAGTTTGTAGCTGTTCGATCGCTGCGAAAACCGGCTCGGGAGTCATCACCATTCCGGCTCCGCCACCAAAAGGGCGGTCGTCGGCAGCTCGGTGCTTGTCGGTGGACCAATCTCGGGTGTCGTGAACCTTGACCGAGAGAAGGCTGTTTTCAAACGCCTTACCCAGCACGCTTTCGGTCAAAAAACCATCGAGCATGCCCGGGAACAGCGTGAGAACATCAATATGAAGAGGCACGACCAGGAACGCGTTAAAATAAAAAATCGCCCAAGCACGAGGGCCGGGGCGATTGAAAAATGTAAAATTAAAAGCGTTTTAGGCGGCGACCACGGCCTTCTTCGCCTTCTTAATGAGGGAGAGAGCAGTGTCGGTCGGAACGGCACCCTTGCTCACCCAGTAGTCGGCGCGAACGGTATCGAGTTTCAGAGATGACTCGTTCTTGGTGCGGGGGTTATAGGTGCCGAGGACTTCGGTCGGGGCGCCATCACGACGCGAGCGGGCTTCGGCGACGACCACGTGATAGATCGGGTTGTGCGTGGAACCGATACGGGAGAGACGGATTTTAAGTGCCATGAGAGTGGTGTTACGAACAGGTTCTTGAGTTGAAAAGTTGTGGAATCCACCGAACGCCGTCGGCGTTGTCAAGCTGCCATTTCTTTTCGGGAAACGGAAGACGGACCTTGACCCCCACCCCACCCGACTGCGACTTTCCGCCCTCCTATGCTAAAAGCTGGCATCGTCGGCCTGCCCAACGTGGGCAAGTCCACTCTCTTCAACGCCCTCACCCGCTCCCGCAAGGCGGAAGCGGCCAACTACCCGTTTTGCACGATCGATCCCAACGTGGGCGTCGTGATCGTGCCCGATGAGCGCGCCTACGTGCTTAAGGCCATCGCCAAAACCAACGTCGTCGTCCCGGCCGCCATAGAGTTTGTGGACATCGCCGGCCTCGTCGCCGGCGCCAGCAAGGGCGAAGGTCTCGGCAACCAGTTTCTCGCCAACATCCGCGAAACCGACGCCATCGTGCATGTCGTCCGCTGCTTCGTGGACGACGACATCATTCACACCATGGGCGCGGTCGATCCCGTGCGCGACATCGAGGTGATTACAACCGAGCTGGTCCTCGCGGACCTCGACGCGGTGGAGAAACGCCTCAACAAGACCCAAAAGCTCGCCAAGTCCGGCGACAAGGACGCGCAGGCCGAACTCGCCCTGCTTGAACGCCTCGTCCCCCACCTCAACGAGAACAAGCCCGCGAACGTTCTCCCTGCGACCGACGACGAGAAGAAGTTGATGCAACTCTTCCAGCTTCTCAGCGCCAAGCCCGTCCTCTACGCGTGCAACGTCGCCGAGGGCGATCTCGCCACCGCCGAAGAGAATCCCTTCGTCAAAAAAGTGGCTGAGTTCGTCAAAGCACACCACGACGCCGCCTATGTTCCGATCAGCGCGCGCATCGAGGCCGAGCTCATCGATCTTTCGCCGGAAGAGGCCAAGGAATTCCTGAAGGATCTCGGCGTGACCGACTCGGGCGTCTCCCAGCTCATCAAAGGCACCTACAATCTTCTCGGCCTGCAGACCTACTTCACCGCCGGTGAAAAAGAAGTGCGCTGCTGGACGATCAAGAAAGGCTGGAAGGCCCCCCAAGCCGCCGGCGTGATCCACACCGATTTCGAGAAGGGCTTCATCAAGGCCGAAGTCGTCGCCTACGACGATCTCACCCGCCTCGGAAGCACTGCGGCCGCGCGTGACGCGGGCAAATACCGCATCGAAGGCAAAGAATACATTTTCCAGGACGGCGATGTCGCGTTGTTTCGGTTTAACAACTGAGCAACCGACCGCTGCATCCTGTTCTGGTATGAGCGCAAAAAGAGGCGCGATCCGCAAGGGTCGCGCCTCTTTTATTTTGCCGGCTTCTCAGATGATCGGATCAGACGAGAATCGAACACGTCAGATCACCGTTCCACTCGGCACGACCACGCCCTTGGGGACGACGAGCACACCGTCACGGATGATTACGCCATGCGGATAATTGCCGTCCGCTTTGCCGGCGGGAGACAATTTCACTCCATCGCCGATGCGGGCGTTCTTATCGATAATCGTGTGGAAAATATGGCAGTTGCTGCCCACGCCCATGCTGGGGACTCCATTGCGGCTGTTTTCAGCCTGCTTTTCGGCCGGCTCATAGTAGTCGGCGCCCATCATCACGACGTTGTCCAAAAAGGATTTTTCCCCGACATACGAACGAATGCCGAGCACGCAGCGCTTAAGCTTGGAGTCGGTGATGATCGAACCGTCACCGATGACGACATGGTCGATGTCGCACTTGTTAAGCTTGGAGGCGGGCAGGTAGCGATCCTGAGTGTAAATGGGAGCCTCCTGATCAAAAAAGTTAAACGGAGGAAGCGGATCGGAAAGCGCAAGATTCGTCTCGAAGAACGCGTGCACCGTTCCGATGTCTTCCCAGTAGCCTTCGAAAACATAGGCGCTGAGCTTCTTTTTGCCGAGCAGACCAGGGATGATCTCCTTGCCAAAATCCGCCATCGTGTTGTCCAGCGCATCGGCCAGCACCTGACGATTGAAAACATAGATACCCATCGAGGCTAGGCAGTGTTTTTCGCCGTCGTTAGAATGAAGCCTGGCCTCGACTTCGGGGCTGAGCGTCAAGCTTTGGATGACCGCCGGATCCTTGGGCTTTTCGGCAAACTGCTCCACCGTGAGATCGTTGGCCACCTTCATCAGGCCCAGGCCCTCGACCTTCGAAACCGGGAACGGAATCGCCGCGATGGTAACGTCGGACTTGCTTGCGATGTGCTGCTCGCAGATTTTTCGAAAATCCATCCGGTAGAGCTGATCGCCCGAAAGGATGAGCACAAGATCGTGCGGAAAACTGCGGAAATGCTGGAGATTACGGCGCACCGCGTCGGCCGTGCCCTGATACCAGTCAGCATTTTTTTCGGTCTGTTCGGCGGAAAGAATGTCCACAAAACCACCTCCGAAAGGGTCGAAGTGGTATGTGTTTTGGATGTGCCGGTGAAGCGAGGCGGTATGAAACTGCGTTAGCAGAAAGATACGATTGATATCCGAATTGATGCAGTTGCTGATCGGGATATCGACTAAACGGTATTTACCCGCAAGAGGAACGGCCGGTTTGCAACGCTCCGCCGTAAGAGGATAGAGGCGACTACCACGGCCGCCTCCCATGATCACCGCGAGGACACTTTTCTGCATGCTCATAAACAGGGGGTTATTGATTTTGGATTTAGGACCTATTGCCTTGCCCAAGGCTTGAAGCGCCCCGTAAATTCGCGAGCCAAAAGAGGTAAAAAATTATGTGTGGAATCGTCGGCTACGTGGGGAATCAAAAAGCGTCAACCATTCTACTCGAAGGGTTGAAGCGCCTAGAGTATCGCGGATATGACTCCGCCGGTCTTGCCGTGCAGCAAAACGGAAGGCTTGAGCTGGTCAAAAAAGTCGGCCGCGTCGCCAACTTGACCAAAGAGGCGTCCAAGCACCGCTTCACCGGCACGACCGGCATCTGTCATACCCGCTGGGCCACCCACGGCGGCGTGACCGAGGCCAACGCCCATCCCCATCTTAGCAGCGACGGTATGATCGCTCTCGTGCATAACGGCGTCATCGAAAACTACTCGGCACTCAAAAAATTCCTGCTCACCAAAGGCTACACGTTTCAATCCGAGACCGACACCGAGGTGCTGTCCAACCTCGTGGCCTACCACTACGCCAAGGAACCCGCCGCGCCCGCCGGCGAAAGCCGTTTTCTTCACTCTGTGCGCAAGGCCCTGCGCCACATCGAGGGCACCTATGGCATCGCCGTCCTTTGCGCCGATTGCGTCGGCGAGATCGTCGCCGCCCGCAAAGGCTCCCCGCTCATCCTCGGCGTGGGCGACAACGAATACATCCTAGCGTCCGACGTGTCCGCCCTCGTCAGCCGCACCCAGAACGTCGTTTACCTTAAGGACGGCGAGGTCGTGCACGTCACGCCCAAGCAGTTCTCCATCTCCACACTCGATCAGGAAGACGTCTCGCCCGTCGTGGACAAGGTCACCTGGAACATCGATGCCGCCGAGATGGGCAATCACGCTCACTTCATGGAAAAGGAGATTTTCGAGCAGCCCGCCGCGCTCGAAAACTCCATGCGCGGCCGTTTTTCCGAGGACGGCTCCACCGCCAAGTTCGGCGGGCTAAACCTCGGCCCCGTGGATTTCCGCCAGATCGACCGTTTTGGCTTCCTTGGCTGCGGCACCGCCTGGCATTCCTGCCTCGTAGCCGAGCATCTCATCGAGCGCTTCGCCCGCGTGCCGGTTGAGGTCGATTACGCCTCCGAGTTCCGCTATCGAAACGCTCCTCTCTCAGGCAACCCGCTGTTCTTCGTCATGAGCCAGTCCGGTGAGACGATAGACACGCTAGGCGCGCTCCGCGAGGCCCAGCGCAAGGGCTACAAGGTTCTCGCGATCAACAACACCGTAGGCTCCACCATCGCCCGCGAGGCGGACGGCGGCATTTACCAGCATGTCGGTCCCGAAATCGGCGTCGCCTCGACCAAGGCCTTCACCTCGCAACTTCTCATCGGCGCGATGCTCGCCCTCCACGTCGCCCGCATGCGCGATATGAGCTTCGCCGACGGCGTCGAGTTCGTGAACGCGTTGAAGAAAGCCCCCGATCTCGTGCGCGAGACTCTCAAGCAGGCCGATCACATCAAGGCCGTGGCGAAACGTTTCGCGAAATTTAACGACATGCTGTTCCTCGGTCGCCTTTCGCTCTTCCCCATCGCCCTCGAAGGCGCGCTCAAGCTGAAGGAAATCTCCTACATCCACGCCGAGGGTTATCCCGCCGCCGAGATGAAGCATGGCCCCATCGCGCTCATCAACGAGCAGTGTCCGAGCGTGTTCTTCGCCCCCAAGGGCGAGATCTTCAACAAAGTCGTCTCTTCGATGCAGGAGGTTAAAGCGCGCAAGGGCCCGGTCATCGCCATCATCACCGAAGGCTGCGAATTACCCGAAGGTCTAGCCGACGAGATCATCACGATCCCAGACTGCCACGAGGCCGTCCTTCCCATCGTGGCCACCATTCCCGTGCAGCTCCTCAGCTACTACATCGCCTGTGAACGAGGCTGCGACGTAGACAAGCCCCGCAACCTCGCGAAATCCGTCACCGTCGAGTAAGACTTTGGCCGCGCACGCCACCGCCATGAACATTTTTCCCCGTCGCGAAGACTTCCTTAAGCTCGCCTCCCAAGGCAACATCATCCCCGTTTACGCCGATCTCATGGCGGACTTCGAGACTCCAGTGTCCGCCTACGCAAAACTGAAAGTTGCTGGCCCGTCCTACCTGCTCGAATCCGTCGAAGGCGGCGAAACTCTTTCCCGCTACAGCTTCATCGGCTGCCGTCCGCGCAAGATCTTCGTCTGCGGCCCCAAGACCACGGAAATCCGCGTTCCCGGCCAGCCCGCGCAAACGATCCCCACCCCGCAGGATCCTCTCAAGCTCATCGAAGCCGAGATGAGCGGCTATCATCCGGTGAATCTCCCCGGCCTGCCCCGCTTTACCGGCGGCGCCGTCGGTTTCATCGGCTACGAATACGTCACCCGCATCGAACCCACCGTGCCCGCCGCCAAAGTCGACGAACTCGGCATGCCCCTGCTCTATTTCATGCTGTCAGATTCGCTGCTGATTTTTGATCGCGCGAAACAAACCCTCCGCCTCTGCGTCAACGCCCACCTGCGCGACACCACGCCCGCCGCCGCCTACGACGCCGCTCTCGCAGAACTCAACTCGCTCTACGCTCTACTTCGCGAACCCCGCGCTCTCGCCCCCGCCCCGCTCGTCGAGCCGCTCAAGATCACCGTGCCGCAGGGCAACTTCACGCAGGCCGCCTTCGAGAAGGTCGTCGAAGATTCCAAAGAGTTCATCCGTGCCGGCGACATAATCCAGTTCGTGCCGTCGCAGCGCTTCACGAAGCCGTTCTCCAGGACTCCGCTCGATCTCTACCGCGCGCTGCGCACGGTGAATCCATCGCCCTACATGTTCATCCTGGAGACAGGCGACTTCTCCATCGTCGGCGCCTCGCCCGAAGTCCATGTGCGCCTCACCGACGGCCTCGTCGAAATCCGCCCCATCGCCGGCACCCGCAAACGCGGCGCCACCCACGCCGACGACCTCGCCCTCGAAAAGGATCTCCTCTCGGATGAAAAAGAACGCGCCGAGCACCTCATGCTTGTCGATCTCGCCCGCAACGACATTGGCCGCGTCTGCCAATACGGCACCGTCACCGTGCCCGAAAGCTTCGTGATCGAGCGCTACTCGCACGTCATGCACATCGTCTCACAGGTCGAAGGCAAGATCGCCAAGGACAAGACCGCCTACGATCTCATGCGCGCCACCTTCCCCGCCGGCACCGTAAGCGGCGCGCCCAAGATCCGCGCCATGCAGATCATCGCCGCGAACGAACCCTCCCAGCGCGGTTTCTACGCCGGTGCCCTCGGCTACTTCGGCTACGACGGCAACAGCGACACCTGCATCATGCTCCGCACCTCCATGATCAAGGACGGCCAAATCCACATCCAAGCCGGTGCCGGAGTGGTAGCCGACTCCGTTCCCACCTCCGAATATCAGGAGACGGTCAACAAAGCCTCGGCCCTTTTTAAAGCCGTCGCGATGGCTGAGCAGTTTTAAGGCATTTACCCGTTAAACAACTGTAGGATCATAAAATGGGACAGTCCACGTCCCATTTTAGACCTGAGCGAGCCATATTGACTCATTTATTTATTCATTTTTGGCATCCGCCCCTAGTAGTTGACCGTTTATCTAATATGGAACGATTCCAGCTCGACTCTGTCGTAGTTTAAAACGTCCCTTCCGAATTTTACCGGAATATTAGATCAACCGTCCAACTCCTACCTGTCATGGCCGCCTATACGAAATCCTCCCGCAAGTTTTCCGAAGCCGACGACAACGAAAAGCCAGAAGCGCCGGCTCCCATGGTGGCCGTCGAACTCGATGCGCCGCCCTCATTCCTGGAACGCAATGAGCCCGCCGCCCGCGAAAAAGATACCGGTCCGCTCGAACGCAGCAATCTCCAGCTCTACCTTCAGGAAATCGGCAAGACCGCCCTGCTCACCGTCGAAGAAGAGGTGAAACTTGCACGCCGCATCCGTAAAGGTGACAAGGCCGCACGCGATCACATGATCTCGGCCAATCTCCGCCTCGTCGTGAAAATCGCGATGGACTACAAAGATTTCGGCCTGCCCCTGCTCGACCTTATTTCCGAGGGTAACATCGGTCTTGTGAAGGCCGTGGAGCGCTTCGATCCTCGCAAGGGCGGCAAGCTCTCCACCTACGCTGCCTGGTGGATCAAGCAGTCCATGAAGCGCGCCTTGGCCAACCAGTCCAAGACGATCCGCCTCCCCGTTCATTTGGTGGACAAAATCTCAAAACTTCGCCGCACCGCTATGGCTCTCACCGAGGAACTCGGCCGCGAGCCCACCGACGAGGAAATCGCCATCGAGCTCCAAATTCCCACCGCCAAGGTCGCCCACCTCAAATCGGTGAGCGTCCGCCCCGCCTCGCTTGACGCACCCGTCGGCCAAGACGGCGACTCTTCGACCTTTGGCGAGATGGTCGGCGATGAAAACGCCACCAGCCCTTTCGAGACGCTGCGCGAGAAGACCCGCAACTCCGATCTCTACTCCATGATCTCCACATTGGAGCCTCGTGAAGCCGAAATCATTAAGCTGCGCTTCGGTCTCGACGGCCACGACGAACTTACGCTGGAGGAAGTAGGGGCGAAGTTCCGCGTCACCCGTGAACGCGTCCGCCAGCTACAGAACATCGCCCTTTCCAAGATGCGCAAGTCCATGGCCAACCATGAGCACCAGCGCAGCGTCGAGGAGATCGAAATCGAAGAGCAGGTCCGCGCACGTCACGAAGTCATACGTGAGTTCATTCAGACGAAGTCGGCCAAGGCCGGGAACAACTAAAATTAGACGTGATTTGTCCATATGTTTCAAAGCCGGCCGGCAACGGTCGGCTTTTTTATGCACGCACATTTCTCTCCTCACGATCCGTTCGCAGCAGGCACAAAAAAGCGCCCGGCTTTTGGCCGGGCGCTTTGAGATTAAACGGATCGCCAGAACAATGACGACGTTGATGCGAAGGGATTAGTCCTTCTTGTCAGAGGCGGCATCGAGGATGTCGCCGAGGTTCATCATGTCGCCGGAGCTGTCGCGGTTGAGCGCCTCGAAAGAAGCGGTCTCGGCGGCGAGCTGCTGCTCGGAGTAGTTGGCGGCCTTCACCGAGAGACCAAGACGACGCTCTTCACGGTCGATCTTGATGACGCGGGCAGTCACTTCCTGACCGGGCTTGAGCACGTCCTTCACCTTCTCGATGCGCTCCTCGCTGATCTGCGAGATGTGCACGAGACCGTCGATGCCGTCCTTGAGCTCCACGAAGGCGCCGAAGGAGGTGATCTTCGAGATGGTGCCGGTGACGACGTCGCCGATCTTGAAGAAGGCGTCGATGTCGGTCCAAGGATCGACGGCGAGCTGCTTCATGCCGAGGCTGATGCGCTGCTGGGAAGCATCGACATCGAGAACGATGGCGTCCACTTCGTCGCCCTTCTTGAGGACTTCGGACGGGTGGTTGACCTTGCGGGTCCAGCTCATGTCGGAGACGTGAACCATACCGTCGATGCCCTCTTCGAGTTCGATGAAGGCGCCGTAGGTAGTCATGTTGCGCACCTTGCCGCGGACGCGGGCGCCCTGCGGGTAGTTGTGGCGGACCATGTCCCACGGGTTGGGCTCGAGCTGGCGGAGGCCGAGCGAAATCTTCTGGTCATCTTTCTGGATGCCGAGAACAACAGCGTCCAGTTCCTGACCGACTTTGAGGAGCTCGGAGGGCTTGGAGATGCGCTTGGTCCAGGACATCTCAGTGATGTGCACGAGACCTTCGACGCCGGGCTCGATCTCGATGAACGCGCCGTAGGGAACGAGGTTGACGACCTTGCCGTGAACCTTCGCGCCGACGGGGAACTTATGCTCGATCTCGTCCCAAGGATTTTTGGTGGTCTGCTTGAGACCGAGGGAAACGCGCTCTTTCTCGCGGTTCACTTCGATGATCATGACCTGGATCTCTTCACCCTGCTTGAGGAGCTCAGAGGGGTGCGTAATACGGCCCCAGCTCATGTCGGTGATGTGGAGGAGGCCGTCCATGCCGTCGAGGTCGATGAACGCACCGAAGTCGGTGATGTTCTTGACGACGCCCTTGCGAACCTGGCCGGGCTGGATGGAATCGAGGAGGCTCTTGCGCTTGTTGGTGCGCTGTTCCTCGATGAGCTCGCGGCGGGAAAGAACGATGTTCTTCCGGTCTAGATTGATTTTGAGAACCTTGAAATCGTAAGTTTGGCCGACATATTGATCGAGGTTCTTCGGGGGCTGGATGTCAATGTGCGAGGCGGGGAGGAAGGAATCGACGCCGATCGAAACGATCAGGCCGCCCTTGACCTTGGCCTTGACGCGACCCGCGGCGATGGAGCCTTCGGGGAACTTGGTGAGAATATTATCCCAGTTCTTCTTTTGTTCGGCCTTGTCGTAGGAGAGGACGGGAGCGCCGCCTTTGTCTTCGAGCTTCTCGACGTAGACGTCGATGGTGGAACCGATCTGGAGTTCGCCGATATCGATGAACTCGTTGGCGGGAATGACGCCTTCCGACTTGCCACCGATGTCAACGACGACGTCGTTCTGGCGGATTTCGGTGATGACGGCAGGAACGATAGCGCCTTCTTTAAGCTTATCGAAGGACGATTGAGCGAGCAGCTCTTGCATTACAGAACTCATGTGAACAGACGAAATACCGCCGCCTGCTTCGAAGCGCCGATCTTCCGTGATGATGCCGCGTGAACGGAACCGTTGGTTGAAGGTTAGACTGACGTTGAGGGTCGATGGAAGCGTCGCGGCGACACCGACCGGAACCGACTAAATGCCACGAATGATTAGAATCGCCCAAGGCCGCACCCAGCCGCAAGCGCAAAAATCAGGTGTTTCCGAGGGTAGCCCCGCCCTACTTCGCCGCTAAAGCCTGCTCGACCGAGCGAAAAAAGACCACGTAAAGCGCACTTTCCCGCAAAGGCGTCTCGATGACCTGTCCGGCCCCCTTGTTGAAGTCGTCTTGGATCTGCTCCGTGAGAAGCATGGCAACTTCCGTGCCGCCAGTGGCCACTGAACTGAGTTTAACCTTCATAGAAAGCTGACTCGCCCCTTGGAGTGAATCGTTAGCAGACAAAACACTTAGCGCATCAATACGCCCCTGGGCGGGGCCTCCACCCGTGACGCGAAAACCAAGTTTCCCCACCGCCTGTTTGGCCGCTTGGTAAGTGGCACGACCATCGGCCGTCACAACCTTGGTGTGATAGGTCAGCCCATCAAATTTCTCGCGGACGCTCGTCTTCAGATCAGCACCGACTGACCCGCAGCCCGCCAAAGCCAAAACACAACCCGTAAGCACAACGGCAAAAGGCGTTTTCATAAAAAGAATCACACCGGCTGTTGTTGAGAGATGCAATGCAGCGTGCCCAGCCCCCAGATGAGATGGTAGCAGTCGACCGGGATGATTTCTCGACTAGGGAAGCACGACGCAATGAGAGCGTTGGCTTCGGCATCGCGTTTCTTCTGTCGGAAGTTTGGCACAAGGACCGCCCCGTTAATGATGAGAAAATTCGCATAGCTGGCTGGCACCGTCTGGCCCTGAAACGCGAACGGCTTTGGCATGGGCAACTCGACGATATCGAATTTCTTGCCCTTCGGCGTGCGGAACGCCGCCAGTCGCGTGAAGTTTTCCGCGAGGATCGCGTGGTTCGGATCGCGCTTGTTGGGCTCGACCACCGTGATAAAGCCGTCCGACTTGTAGAAACGCGTGATGTCGTCGATGTGCCCGTCGGTGTCGTCTCCGATGATGCCATCACCCACCCAGAGCACCTGTTTAATCCCAAGGTAATCCTTAAGATTCTGCTCGATCTGTTCGCGCGTGAGGTGCGGGTTGCGGTTCTTATTGAGCAGGCACTGCTCGCTGGTGAGAAGCAGTCCCTCGCCGTTCACCTCGATGGAGCCGCCTTCGAGCACCATGTCGTTCTCAAAACGGCGCAACTTGAGCTTCTTCGCAACGAGCGGAGGGATGGTGTTGTCGAGATCGTAGGGCGGGTATTTGCCGCCCCAGGCGGTATGCACCCAATCAGTCACCGCGAGTTCGCCGGTCTTCTCGTTTTTGACAAAAATCGGACCGTGGTCGCGGCACCACGTGTCGTTGGTCGGATGATCGCAAAACGTGACTTTCGAGAGATCGGCACCGGCCTTCGTAATCAGCGACCACGCGCGTTTTTGGAGGGGGGCGGCGATGTTGATGCGCACTTCCTCAAAACGGCTGATCTGCGCGACGATCCCGGCAAACACATACGGGATCGGGCGAAACTGGCCGGGCCACGAGGCGCGCTTGTGCGGCCACGAAAGCCAGATGGCGGTCTGCGGCGCCCACTCCGCCGGCATACGGAACCCAAGCGCAGCGGGCGTCTCGTTCATTTTTTTTGCGGCCATGCGTTTGCTCAGTCGATGAAACGCTTCGTCAAATCCCCGTAGGCGTCGATGCGCCGGTCGCGCAGGAAAGGCCAATGCGTGCGGGTCACATCGACTTTGCCGAGCTCGATGGGCACTAGCAGTGCTTCTTCCTTATCGACGGAAGCCTTGGCGAGAATCTGTCCGCTCGTGCCTGCCACGAAACTCTGGCCCCAAAACTCCAGCCCGTCGCCGCCGATAGGTTGTTCGAGGCCGATGCGGTTTATCGCCGCCACGTAGCACCCGTTGGCGACGGCGTGCGAACGCTGGATAGTTTCCCAAGCGCCATGCTGGTTGACGCCGTATTCCTTTTTCTCGGACGGATGCCAGCCGATGGCCGTCGGATAAAAAAGAATCTCCGCACCCTGCATGGCGGTGAGCCGCGCGCCCTCGGGATACCACTGGTCCCAACAGATGAGCACGCCGATTTTGCCAAACTTGGTGTCCCACGCCTTGAACCCGGTGTCACCGGGCGTGAAATAGAACTTCTCGTAAAAGAGAGGATCGTCGGGAATGTGCATTTTCCGGTAAATGCCGAGCAACTTGCCGTCAGCGTCGATGATCACCGCCGTATTATGATACAAGCCGGAGGCGCGCTTTTCAAAGAGCGAGGCGACGATAACCACACCGTATTTCTTGGCAATCTTCTGAAACGCCGAGGTGCTGGGACCGGGAATCGGTTCAGCTAGATCGAAATATTTATGCTCCTCGCTCTGGCAGAAATATTGCGAGCGAAACAGCTCCTGCGTGCAGATGATTTGTGCTCCTTGCTTCGCGGCCTTTTCGGTAAGCGCGAGGGTTTTTTTGAGGTTCGCCTTGGGGTCGGCAGCGCAGGCGTGTTGAAGAAGACCGAGCGTGACTTTAGCCATGTTTAAAAAAAGCGTAATTCGCTCAGTAAACGACCTTATTGAGCGGATATTCGACGATGCCTTCTGCTCCGAGCGCCTTGAGCTGCGGGATAATTTCTCGGACGACGCTTTCGTCGATGATGGTTTCCACAGCGATCCAATCCGGCGAGCTCAGCGGCGAAATCGTCGGGTTACGTAAGGACGGCAGGGCCTTGATGAGTGCTTCAAGAGATGCCTTCGGCAGATTCAGTTTAAGTCCTACCTTACTGCCAGCTTCGAGAGCTCCACGCAGGAGAAGCGCAATTATTTCGATCTTCTTGCGCTTCGCGGAATTCGCCCAACTCGCCTTGTTGGCGATGAGTTTGGTATTAGTGTAAAGCAGCGTATCGACAATGCGGAGCTTGTTGGCACGCAACGACGATCCGGTCTCGGTAATGTCCACAATAGCATCCACAAGATCAGGGACCTTAACTTCGGTCGCGCCCCAGGAAAACTCAATCTCTGCCGCCACACCTTTTTCCGAAAAAAAGCGCTTGGTCGTGTTGATTAATTCGGTGGCCACACGTTTGCCGACGAGATCCGCCACCGTCTTTACCGGCGAAGACTCGGGCACGCAAAGCACCCAGCGGGACTTTAAGTTCGAGGCGCGACTGTAAACCAAATCACATACTTCGACCACGTCAGAGTTGTTCTCTTGAATCCAATCGTAACCCGTGAGGCCACAGTCAAAAAAGCCGTGCTCCACGTAGCGGCTTACCTCTTGAGCTCGCACAAAACGTCCATCAAGCTCCGGATCATCAATCGACGGTTTGTAGGAGCGTGAACTCGTGGTTATCTTCCAACCCGCTTTGGCAAACAGGTTTTTAGTGGATTCCTCCAGACTGCCTTTCGGCAGACCGAGCATGAGCAAGGGAGCATTGGCAGACACGGGGCCAAGGGACACTTCACGTGAAGTGCCTTCAAGTTTATTCTCCACATGCCCAGACTCTAAACACATGAGACGTTTCTTTTGACAAAATGCCTTAATTGTAAAAAGTGCCATTATCTCTCATTAGTGAAACCAACAACGTCCAAAACCAGTCTCTCACTTCATGCGCACTGAACCCAAACCTTTGATACTAATCGTCGAGGATGAAGAAGAGTTGGCCAAACTAATCTGCCTTCACCTCGAGGATGCGGGCATGCAAACCCAAGTTTACAACCGATGCGCCCTAGCACTGCGTTTTCTGAAGAAAAATTTCGCCAATTTGCTCTTATTGGATGTGAATCTCCCGGACCAAACCGGTTTTGCTCTACTTGAAGAGCTCAAGAGCAAAGACATTATTGTGCCCACGATTTTTCTCACTGGCAATGCCCTTGAGGTAAACAAAGTAAGGGGCTTTGAGTTGGGCGGTGACGATTACATCACTAAGCCATTCGGCTTCCCCGAGTTGGTCGCACGCATTCGCGCAGTGCTGCGTCGCGCTGAATCAACAACAGACATGAATCTCACGAAAAATGTGAAGGTCATGGACGAACCTTTTGAATTTTGCGGTGCTCGGATACTCCCCCTCAGATTGGAAGTCGAATTCCCCAAGGGGAAAACCGAAAAGATCGGCCGCAAGGAACTGGGTATCCTCGCGCATATACACGAGAACTGCGGAGTGGTCATCCCCCGCAAGGCCCTTATTCACGCGGTGTGGGGCATCCATGCCGACGTCAAAAGCCGTTCTCTTGACCAATACATCGTAAAAGTGCGTGAACTTTTTAAACGACACGGTCTCAGTCTTGATGACTTCCGCACGGTTCATGGAGTCGGTTATATTTTCTCCCCGGAATCCGCTGCACCGACTCTAACTAAAAAGCACAACTCCGGTTCCCTTGACTAGCCTATTGCTCAATTGAACCGCGAGAGACTAAAAAAATAACTCGGGTTGTTCATAGCGCGCGCGCGCCTCCGCAAGACTGGATTTCATTTCCATCTCTTCCAACAGGGCCAAAAGTTGTTGAGGGCGCACCTCGGTGATTTCCGCTTTCACAGTAGGCAAATCTAGGTTGAGCGTCGTCAGCTTGAGATTACGGCGGATGTTGCCCGCTCCGTTGCGCACCGCTTCCTGAAAGCGTTCCGGTTTTAAGCTAGCTGCGTGCGCTATGACTTCTTCAACGTTTCTGAACTCCTGCAACCACTTGGATGCCGTCTTGGGACCAACTCCGGTAACGCCGGGAATATTGTCTGAAGCGTCCCCAACCAACGCCAGATAGTCTGCGATCTGGGAGGGCGGCACCCCGAATTTTTCCGTGACCCCGGCGACGTCCAGCACACGCCAACCCAACTTGGGGTTGGCTGAAGGCGGCGGCAGCAGAATTTTAATATGTTCGCTAACGATCTGAGCGAAGTCCTTGTCCGCGCTCACGATCAATACATCGTGACCTTGTCGAGCCAAGGCCACTGCCTGCGAAGCCAGCAAATCATCGCTCTCAACTCCTTCCTGTTCGATTCCGACATGACCCATCGCGCGAGTGAGCGCCTTCAATGGCTCAATCTGCTTTTGAAGTGCCTCCGGCATCTCTGCGCGCTGCGCCTTATATTCGGGATGCAAAGCCAAGCGATCCTGTGCCCCGCCAAGATCGAAGAAAACTAGCGTCGCGGCAGGCTTCTCTTGATCGGCCAGGCGCCAAAGTGACTTCACCCAGCCATGCAGAGCGTTGGTGGGGAACCCGTCCGCACGGGTGAGTTCCGGCACCGCAAAAAAACAGCGGTAGGCCAGATTAAATCCGTCAACAAGGAGCCATTTAGACATAAAAAAAGGCTGACCCTGATTGGATCAAGGCCAGCCCGTGATTAGATTATTTATTACTGGATCGTCAAAGCGACCGGTGTCGACGAAACTGAGCCGGAAGAATTCTTAACCGTCACATAATACTGGGCGACATCCCCGCTCGCCACATTAGGAATAACATAGCTGCTCGATGAAGCCCCAGGGATCAAGACGGTCTTTTTTCCCTTCTTATACCACTGCAAGGTTGGGGCAGGCCAACCAACTGCACGAACTTTGAAAGTCGCAGATCCACCTATCGAAGTTTTGATGGCCGCAGGTTTTTCCGCAATGACTGGTTTGAATTTTGTAGGAGAAACCCCCGTTGAATAATATTGGGCGATACTATCCAGCGGAACCGTAGCCAAACCATTTACCTCGTCCGAAGTGGGAACATTATTTGAAAGATTCAAGATTAACCCGGCAATCCTCAACTTTGTTCCTGCAGTTTTCGACTTAGTTCCCGTGAAGTTAGCAGAAATATAATTAACTAGAGCGACTGTAGGAGTCTGCTTATTCGTGGAGATGCTATTGAAGAAAGTCTGCGCGACAGTATTTGAGTTTACGAGACCAGAACCCACGCCACTTAGGTTCATGTAGCTACGAACTGCGAATTTTTTAATTAATCCATATTGGGCAAACCGGGTGATCATGAGATCGTTAAGGTCTCCATACAAATACTTGTAATCGGCGGAGGCGAGAAGTGCACCAACGATATCAGTATCGATCGCGGCTAAAAGTCGCTCGCCCAGCAATGTCGAATATTCATCGTAAGTAGGAAATCTTCCCCAGACACCAAGGTAATCAAGAAGGATATTGCCACCATTATCTCTAAATTCAGATGATTGTGCAACAAGAAGTGCAGACTGTGCTTCCGTTGGATTACCTCCGTATAACTTGATGGCCGCTTGCACTTCCGAATTAGTCGGATCACGCAAAAGCAAACCTTGGTAAGCTCCACCCACGTTAACATTAACTATGTTAGGATTCACCGTAAAACCTGAAAAGGTGCTAATATTGGAATTATTATCATAATCAGTAACCACAGCATAGAGATTAATTATCCCCGTTGTGGTGGGTATATAGGAAAATGTCTGAGTGTAATCACCGACTATTAGAGGAAAAAGAACTCGATCGACATTGGAGTATGAACCAATGATCAAACCATTGGCGTAAACAACCACATTATTTATAACCCCACCAGCCCCTGGTGAAGCAATTACAGTGATCGTTTGCTTATTTGTAAGATC
This sequence comes from Verrucomicrobiota bacterium, assembly GCA_025352985.1. GTDB lineage: Bacteria > Verrucomicrobiota > Verrucomicrobiia > Opitutales > Opitutaceae > Rariglobus. The sequence continues at coordinate 13,635 of JANXRL010000161.1, read as the reverse complement.
AATGTTTGCGGATACAGGCTTAACTACGACCGTAGAGGCAGGTCCCGATGCGGCAACAATACTTACAGGAACAGTCGCCGAAATCACAGCATTACCTGAATTATCGGCAACCTTTGCAGTTAGCGAATGCGTGCCCACAGCCAAGGGAGCACCCAATGCAGGATTGGCAATCGAATAAAAAGCCTTGTAATTAAAAGTCGTGCCATCACGAACTCCCACGGCAATCAAAGTCCCATCCATATAAAATCCAAGCGAGGTAACCGCCCCGTCGGAGTCGGATGCAGTCGCGCTCAACAATAGGGTGGATACCGTTGTTGTCGTTACGCTGGAACGAGTTCCCAAGACCGGATTTGTGATAACAACATTGGGGAGCAAACCTATAACCGGGTTTACCGTCACGTTAGATATTTGAGTCTCAAGCGAACGTTGACCGAATGAATCAATCGCAACCGCAGTTATGATAAATGTCCTGAGAACAGAAATTCCCAACACCGACATATCCCATGTCCCTACAAATCGGCCACTCGCCGTCGACGTGGGCTGGTTGACAGTGCTTACAAGAAGCCCGTCAGCATAAAACTCGACTGATGAGATTTGCCGATAGGAGCTACTTGCCGTCGCAACCAGCGGGAGAGATAAATTGGCACTGGTTGTAACATTTGCATCCATGGCACTTACTACAATTGGGAGGTCAGCGACATTTGCAGGCAAACCAACCTTGTTATCGTATATATAAATATCTTTTACGCTATTCGTGGCCAAATAGTCAAAGTTAGTAACACCAAAAATCAATCCATTATGCCCCTTTGCGTCGGAGGCAAAAGCTACGTAACGACCGTTCCCTGACATCGCGGGAGCACGAGAGGAAAGGGATTGGAGTGTTCCCAAGCCATCTACGCCGTATGGAGTTGCTTCATAGCCAAAACTACTGATCGACGCCCGCTTATTGGTAGGAACCAAGGGATTGCTAAGATCCGAAATATAAACATCTGACCAACCATTTCGATCCTCATAGTTTTGAACCGAGGAACTTTGATAAGTGCTGCGATCAATATGGTGAACAGGCACTGGCGGCAGCAAATTCACGGATTCACTAACGTAAGCAACAAGCATTCCGTCGTCCGAAACTGTTGGTTCAAAACTGCCCAGATCCGGCATTGCAATATAGCCGAAGTCAGGGTTATTAGGTTCGGTCGCCCCAAGCGAGCCAACCGTGACAACCGGCATTGAGGTATAACCAGAACCACCGTTGGTAACGGAAACATCGATCACTCTGCCCGTAAAAACATCAATTTGAGCGGTTGCAGTCGCTCCAGTTCCGCCGCCACCAGTAATAGTAACAATCGGCGCAGTTGTATAACTAGAACCTGCATTAGTGATCGAAATCGAATCCACAACCCCAGTAGAATCGATAGATGCGGCCGCAGCGGCTCCGGTATACCCGTTAATCCGAATTACAGATGTTACCACTCCGGAAACAATTCCAGCCCTGAATAGGTGAGGGACACCAACTTGACTTAAATCCGCAGTTAGGTTTTTGGCACGCGACGCGAAAACGACATATGCACCATTAGCATTTATGATAGGATAAGCAGTATCACCATCTGCGAACGTCGCCCCGATATTAGTTGAAGTTGTGAGTATTTTCCCAGTCGCACGTTCCCATCTTACTACTTGAGAAAACGGAGATATTCCGCCGATAAGATTAGGTGCTTTAGTGCTAAAGACCACATAGTTACCATCCCTAGAAATCCGCGGAGTCGCGCTGTCTCCATTGCCAGTGACACCGCCGAGTGTTTTCGAAACAAGGGTATATTTTGTATTACCGGCAGTATCATAAACACCCGATCCACTGACATCACGATCATAGAGATACACTTGACGCCGCCCCAGTGAATTTGCTCCAGTTATAATATTGGTCGCAGTTGATTCGAATACTACAAAACGGCCATTTCCACTGATATCGGGAAGAAAAGATCCCTGATTTGCTTGAACTGAACTGGAGGGCGTCAATCTAATGGTATTTGAATTAAGCGTATCACAAATAAATATATCGGTATACCCGTTATTATCGGCGTTTCTTATATTGGTAGCAGCAGATTGGTATACTACATACTTTGCATCACTGCTCATGCGTGAGTTGATGCTGTCTCCGTTAGCCGCTCCTTTGCTTGCGGATGAGGAAAGTAACGTTGTTTTATTGAGCAACGCATCACGAATAAAAATGTTATATGTATTAGCCTGAACTGTCCCAGAACCGAATGAACCTTGGCTTTGGAAAACAGTGTAACGGCCGTCTTGACTGATGGCAGGTTGGTCGCTGAGTCCGGACGATTGAGCACCTGTATCTGCTTCCGTCATATTATTGATTAAACTGATGCGATGTGTTTCGGAATTTTGCTCAGGAAGAAGAGTTAATTTCGCGTCTTCGGCACCTAACAAAATATCATTGCCGTCACTATAAACATTAGTTGGCTTTGGACCGATTGTCTCTTTGAATCCAGATGAAAAATTTTGAGTAACATCAGTTGTGCTCACCCTTCCACCGGCACTGTTAATTTTGGCCAAAAGGAAAAAACTACCGGGTAGATTTTTAGGAAGTAAAATTGCATCGTTTAGTGTGACGGACTGACCAGGTAGTAATTCACTTCCCAACTGATTTCCCGCAAATGTCCCTGCCCAAACCAGAACATCATCCGAATCACCAAAAACAGAATTGGCGGAAAGGTGAATTTCAACACGATAGAAGGAAGCAATGATGACCTTGGAATTACGCGAATTAGTAGTTAGTGTCCGATTGATCCATGCCATATCAAAACGCAAGGCTTCACCCCCGCGATATTCCCCCGGAGCATAATCCAAGCGCGTTATTTGAAGATCAGGTGTTCCACCAACCGCCAATGACCCCGAACCCGTTTGCACCGCCGTAACATCAACGGTAAATGTTCCCGGGGTTACCGAGTCTGGAATAAGAACATCGGCTTGAAGAGCTCGGGTAGTCGGATTTGCAAAGTCGCCATTTATATTTCCGTTATACCTGTAAAAAATGGAGGTTATTAACACATTCGACGAATCTCTAATGGTGATCGTAAAATCAACAGGCCCAGTTACATTAGTAGGAGGTATCGTTGGATTATTATTATCACCTTTGGTGCCGCTTGCCGGGTTGGTGGCAGTAAATTTTATTGTAGTAAACTGACCGGGGTTAACACCTGAAGCGCTGACCGCGCTTATGACAAGACGATCAACATTTGCGGTCGTTCCAATCGTCGCCACACTATCTAAAACTGTAAATGTCGCGGATGCATCGAAGGTAAAGACCCCAACTGCAGAATTATCCGAAGCACTTATGGAATCACTGCCGCTTCCGTTAAACGCAATCTTTCCGTAACTATCGACTACGCCATTGGTAAGGCCGCTAAAAAATACATTAACGTCGGCAAACAATCCGGAATTGGATGCGAGCGTGACTATACCGACGTAAGTTTCATCGACCGTTCCATCAGAGTTTAGGGCGATGACCCTGACATCGGCGGTTTGGCCATCTACATAATTATTCCGAAGATTACTGATGCTTGAGCCAGCTTGCGTAACAACAAAGTAATTAGGGCTAATGGTAAACAATCCGTTCTGCGCACTTGGCAATTGCGTCGCATCATACGTTGCGATATTTCCATCCGTGACAGCAATTCGCCGATCTGATTTGCCACCGTGAATGGGATTTAGAACAACATTATCCACCAAGCCATTTACCAAATTAGCCGTAACCTTAGCCCAGCTATAATTAGGTAGTCGTGGTTCCGGCAAAGTAATGGTCACCGACTGGTTATAGGAGGTAACCACATTCCCAGACGAATCTACGGCCGCTATCTTTACGCTAAACGGTGAACCAGCTTGTATGGGGGTAGTTCCAACAGCATTGGATGTGCCCGCTTCGGTGACAAGAAATCGAGTCGCCTGGGCATTGGCCGTGCCTAACAACCCAAACAATGCTATACCCAGCATTGTAATAAAATTAATGATTTTCATGATTTTTGAAATAAGCATTTTAAAAAAAATGCCAACTTTTTGGGGGATTAGATGAAGAATTAGTTTTTTACGCCACGATTTTTACTTGGAGCGAACACGTGATTCGGCACTGCCAGGAGTGACGATCGTTGGATTCTGGAACATAGACGCCGGTGCTACGCTCCGCAGCTGCTGTTTCTTGGGGGAGCCGCCGGGGCTCACGAGGTTGGCGGTAACAAAAATCAGCAAGTTACGCTTCTGAGTGGATTCGCCCTTTGAGCGGAACGCGCGGCCGATGAAGGGAATATCTCCAAGGATAGGAACCTTATCGTTGGTCTTTTTGACTTCTTCGCGCGTCAATCCACCCATAACGAGGGTCGCACCATCCCAAACGGTAACCTTGGTGGTAACCTCACGGGTCGAGAAAATCGGCTGGAAGAAGCCGGATGGCACCGTGACCGTGGTGGAACCTGAAATGGCCACGCTCTGGCCACCGTATTCTACGAAACCTTCAAACTCTGTGACCTTGGGATCGAGATCGAGGCTGATGCTGTAGTCGTCTTCTTCAACCGTAGGAGTAACCTTGAGTTCGACACCGACATTGCGCATAGTAAATTCTTGCGGTGTCCCAGCAGTAATCGTGACACCGGCTGCACCGCCGCCGTTGGATCCGGTGCCGACTTGGCTTTGCACTTCACCATAGCTCTGAGGATAGCGCAGTTCTTGGGCCACAACGATGTTGGCTGGATTCCCTGAGAGAACAGTGACCTTGGGAGCGCTGAGCAAATCGGTTCCTTGCTTCTGGGAAAGGGCGCGAATGGTGGCATTCACGTTAAAGTCTCCGATCACCCCAGTGATGACTCCCAATGAATTAGCACCAGCACCCAAATTAACACCACCGGGAAGGCTCGGTGCGGAATTGATGATCGGGATAGTGCTGACCGCTCCAGTAATGAACGACTGCTGATTGATACTGCCACCGGCGGAACTAGCTGCACTAGAAAAAGTCCCGTTCAAGGAACGGTTGTTGCTGGCGTATTGCTGGTTATACGTCTGAAGTTGTTTGCCATCAGAGCCCAAGATAGTCGCTCCCGTTGTGGCATTGTATTGGGGGACACCGTGCCCGGAAGCAGTCCAATCAACGCCCAGTTCATCCAACGCTCCGTCTTGGACATCCATGAATTTGGCCTCGATCTCAACCTGACGAACATCGTTGTAACGGTTGAGAATATTACGGATACGCTCAATATTACGGTTGGACTGGGTAACGATGATGGCAGCACCATCATACGCCAAACTTGAACCCGGCGTGCCTTCGAAGTTAACACCGGCCTGTTGCAGAAACGCCTTCAAGGAGCCTGCATCACCATTGCCAGAGCCGCCACCACCTGTCGCAGCACCTGCGGCAGGTGCTGCAGCAAATGGATCTGCAGCGCCAGCCGAGGTCGAAGCGCCTGTCGAGCTGCCGACACCTGTCATGCGGATAACCGTGGAGCGAGTGACCGGGAAGAATGCGGTATCGAGCGTGCTCGTCTCACCACCGGGCCGGAGCACGATGGCATCGGCCTGGATTTCATATTGGTAACCAGTGGAGTCGGTTATGAAATCAAGAATACGCTTCAACGAAAGATTGCGCAGGGTGATGCTGACCGAAGGATTTTTGTTGCTCGGATCGAGCAGAACAATGTTTACGCCCTTGGCGCCTTCGCTCTTGTCATATTCCTCGGAAATAGCGGTGAGGGTGCTGACAACCTTGCTCAGCTCCACGCCTTGGAAGTTTACGCTGGGAATCAGAATCGAGTTCAGTTTCTGAGCGAGCGGCGTGGAACCGTTTCTCGTTCCCGTGCTGTCTCCGCCGCGCTCAATGTAAACACTGGGACGTGCCCAAGCATTTGTCACCTCCTCGACCATCTGCGCGCGAGTCTTGGAACGATTCAGCACGCCTATTTTCGCTTTTTCATCGGCAATACGCGTGAGGAAGCTTTTAGCCTCAGGGTTGGTTGCATCGATCGACTCGACAAGGCGGAAGGTTTCCTGTGCGCCATCGACGTCGGCCGCGAGATATTGTCCGCGACCTTTGGCCACCAGCTTTGCGATCTCCTTCTGATCAACGATGAACTTGGACTTGGGATCGATGGCTGGCATCGACGGATTCAATTCAATACTGTCAATTTTTCGGGAAAACTTATCGGCTTTCTTGGTGTCAGCCGAAGCAGCGCGATAGGCCTCGATGGCGGCATGAGCACCATCAGTATCTCCTTGATCGAGCAGATAGTGGGATTTTTCAAGCAGCAGCGAGTTCTTTTCAGACTGAATAGCGGCCAGCGTGCTCTTAGTGGCGGGATTGACGGGAATGGGTTTTGCGGCGGCGTCAAGAACGGCGGCGGCATCATCAAAGCGTCCGTCCTTGGCGAAGCGACGGGCCTCGGATCGTTTCGCTGAAGCATCTTGAATCAGGCCCTTGATCCGCTCGTTCTCCTGTTTCGCAAGCATATCGGCTTGGGCGGCGGCGGCCTGCTCGGGCGTCTGAACAATCGGCTGAGGGGCGGGGGCAGTAGGCTTGGGAAAAGTAACTTCTACCGGTTCAGCCAAAGCCGGGGCAACCGCTGCTGCAACCACGGGCGCCGGAGACAATGCCTTGGTCTCAAGCGACGTGTTCACACCACTCAAAAGACGCTGCACCGTGGCGTCGTTCGGGGCTAGGGCCAGCAGTTCCTCGAGATTCTTCTTAGCGGTATCTAGATCACCGCCATCACGCGCACGGAGAGCGTCAGCCATGAGGCGAATTTTGGTCTCTGTCTGGCTTTGGGCCATTAGGCGACCTGCTGGCAACACGAGAGCCAGCATTGCCGGGGCGACCAGCAGGACAAGGAGGGTTTTGGGGAGCGTTAGCTTTTTCATTTAGGGGATGCTCTGTAGATGTAGATTGGAAAAGAGGAGATGCGATGGTAAAATGACGTTTTTAAGGAGCTGACATCGGAGGGAAAACCACCGGAGCCGCAGCCGCCGATTGATCGGGCTTGGATGCATCGGCCGCAGGAGCCGCGGGCGCCGCGACAGGCTGGCTTAGGGTCAGGGTTTTGGTCTCAGGCGACTTCAAACTCGGAGCGGTCTTGGTGACCTCGACCGCCGCAGGATCGGCCGCGACGACGCCTACGCTGTAATTGACATCACCGACCGAGAATGACGTTTGCGCTTTTTGTTCGAACAACTTGTCGCTCCCGGTCGCCTTGAGGACGGCGATAGGCGAACCCTTGATAAGGCGCTGTTTGTTGGTCAGCATGATTTCGGCGCCGGTCTTGTCGTCAACCACCACGGCGGTTGCTATGGTTTCGTAGATCGGCATGCTGTCCTTGGCGGGCACCAAATTACGCTTCACCTCAAACGCGCGCACGGTCAGCCCGAGTGTTGGAACTTTTTTACCGGCTTTAGCGAGGAAGGTGTCCCCGGTCACCGTGTTCTCGAAAGTGCCTAGATAGGAACCGACATTGCCGACGTAGCCGACAAGTTGAAGGCGGAAAACATCCTGCTTGATTTCAATAAGCTCAAGTCCGAACGGAATTTCCACCGGCTTCTCAACTACGAGAGTCGTTGGCGGGGTTACGCTAAATTCCTTGGTTGCCTCGTTGTAGTAAATCTCGGGAGGGGTGAATACGTCGTAAATCCATTCGGCCCCGCGCGTCTGCGCAGGAGCGGTTGGCCAAATGCTGGTGCTAACATTGGAGGCATCGAGCCCTACGGGCACATAGGCCGCCTGGACGGTGCTGGATGAGGAAACTTTGCGTAGAGCCGCCAATTTGGGCAGCTGTAAAAACGTCCACGCTCCCGCCGCCAGCAAAGCCAGCAAGGCTGCACCAAAGATGATTTTTTCTTGAGATTGGGCGGCCATGTCAGGAAGTCGGGGTGGCTGCAGTGGAGGTGGTGGACACGAGATCTATCAGCTCGATGGTCACGGTGAATTTAGAAAGCACTTTAGCTACAAGAGGCTTTGGCTTTGTCGGCCCCGCAGGGGTTGCAACGCCACTGGATGTGTTGCCAAAAATGGTGCTCAGGGAATTCGTGGTGCCAGATTCAGCGACCGACGTCGTCCCTGCAGACGGTTCAACTTCGACGCTGCGCACCACCAAGGGTAGTTCAAAAGTCGCCAGCTTGTTGAGCAGGGTGCGGAGGGACTCCGTCTCACCGATAAACGTGAGGCGGAAAGCCGTAGCTGTAACAAAACCCGGCACCCGCGCTGAAATACGTGAATCTATTTCAAACAAATCGGTGTCCGCCGATGACAAGCGTGGCTCGCCGACAGTCACGGGCAAGGGTTGACCGGAGGCGATGGCAACCATCTCCGCGTTCGTTCGGGGACGTTCGCGCTGGAGGGAAAATAGTTCGCGGGGATGTGCGTTGAAAAGGGCTTCGATAAGGTATTGGGCGATTTGACGCTGGCGGAAAACCTGAGGGATCAACTCACGATCAGGTCCTGCGCTGGAATAGGCAGAAAAGCCAAAACGCTCGTCGGCTTTTATTTTCACTCCGAACTGCTTCGCATTGTCGCGATTCTTCTCAACAAAATTGGCGAGGTCGAAAAACACGTCGGTGGGCTCGGCCGGCACTTTGGCGCTGCGGAGCTGACCGGCAGTGGGTCCGCGGCCCTTGAGTTCCTCGCGCATGGTGGCAAGCGCGGTCTGCGTCCGAGCGAGATCCGCCTCGACCGCCGCCTTATTTGCTTCACTGGGAAAAGGATTCACCTCTTGCAGAGCCGCGAGTTCCCGGCGCTTTTGCACGAGAATTTTTTGGTTTTTTTGCACCGCCCTACTGCGTTCAAAAATGCACCAGCCCTCGCCGGCAACGACCACCCCTATGACTATAAGAGCGGAACAAAAAATGGGATTGGACTTAAAACTGGCCATGGAGAGTCAGGGGTCAGAGCGGTTTTTTGGAATCGACCACAAGGATGAAGTCGAAACTGAGAATACCGGGCTGGTTGGGGTTAAAATTTTCTTTCTCGACTGACGCGATAAACTTGTCGTCAGCGAAACTGGCCAGCAGAGATTTAACACGGTTATATGAATCCTGGCTCACCTTGGAAACCGGGTTGTTTTTATCGAGCAGGCGTCCGCTTACGTTAAGACGCAAAACGGGGGTTGCGACCGGAGCGGCCCCCTGACCGGCAGGCACACCGCCAAAAACTCCGGCGGAAGCGGTGGATGCGGTCGTAGACTCTGTTGCGGTAGGGCGCAGGACTTGCAGTTTTTCCAACCATACGTCCTCAACCTTTACGAGACGCTCTTGGAGATCAGTCAAAAAATTGATCCAGTTGGATTTCGACTCAAAGAGACTTTGTATCGCAACGACTTCTTTTTTGGTCGTCTCAATTTTGTCGAGATTAGCCACATTCACTTCCTTGAGCTGCCGAAGAGGCTGCATCTGCGCTTCGATCGTTTTGATTTGGAGGGCGGCAATCTCGGCGCGCTGATTGATGCTCCACATAGGTAGAACCAGGGCAACCGCCACCAAAGCGGCTGCACCCACGTAAAAGGGCTGCTGCTTTGCGAAGACTATGCCTTTAACCAAGGCGGGGGGAAGCAGGGTAAACGCGGGTTCGCTTTTATTTGAAAGGCGGGTAGCCAAACCCACTAGATCGGCCAACACGGCGGCATGCTCGCGGGCACTCTCGGCACCGGCAGCTACATCCACGTTGCGCAGGGCATCAAATCGCTCGACACGTATTTTGAGTTTCTCACCTAATGTCGGGATAAGTTCGGGAATGAGCGCACCACCCCCGGTAACATAAACGCAGACAGGCTGTTCGGCACCGCTTTGACGGCGGTAATTTACAGTGGAACGGGTGATTTCGAGATGAAGCCGGGCCACAAACGCATGGGCAGCATTGAGCACGGTGGCGCGAGCTGGAGATGCCTCGGGCAAGTCGCTTTGCCCAGACAATACTTGGACTTTCAGGGATTCGACCTGCACGAAATCCTGCTTGATCTCATCGGAAATAGCTTGGGTGACACTATTACCCGCCTGCGCGATGGTTCGCACAAAAAATCGGTTTTTGTCGATAAACAGTAAATTGGTTGAACGAGCTCCGATACTAACGACCAAAACGCCGTCGGAAACCTCAGGATAATTATACTTAAAGGAACGATAGAGAGTGAGAGCCGAGGGCGAGACTGACTTAACGGACACGCCCCCCTCATTTATGGCAGCGCATAGTTCCTCCATCACATCCAACTTCACCGCAGCCAGCATTACTTCAAGGTCTAGGCCATCGTCGCTGACAGCGAGGTGGTCCCAAACAACCTCATTTAGCTGATAAGGTATATTTTGCTGGGCTTCAAAATGTATTACTTTATCGCGTTTCGATTTTTCGACAGCGGGAGTCTTGACGAACTTCGTGAGTGTCTGGTGCCCCGGCACACACAACACAGCCGCACCGGAAAGGCTGGCGCGCTTTGTGACCGCTGCCAACGAATGGGAAACCATTTCAGTCCATTGCGACTCGATCGCGGCGTCTGGATTGAACGATTCAAGATCGAATTGCTCCAAGACAAGACGACCGGATTTAGAAGACGTGAATACGCCGCAAGCAACATGGCCGGCGCCACTGTCAACAGCAAGGACGCGAGAAGAAGACATAGGGTAAAAATGAGTCGATTTCAGAACAACTCGGCACGTGCAAGCTGAATTTTATTCAGCCTGTTCAATGGGTATTTTCCATCCGCACAAAGGAAGGCGTGGGACGAGATGAATCAAACATGTATGGCGTGAGGTATTGAGGAAGCATAATGCCATCGTTAGCAGCTGCGTCAGACGCTACTTTTGTGCGGAAACTTTCCAGCACCGCCGGACCGCCCAGCGTCGCGAACGACACGCTGGTCTTGGTCGGGGGAATGGGTTTGCCACCAACGCCCAGCTCGACAAAATAATACTTAACCTCCCTTACCATGTCCCGCTTGACGATCTCGGGGGGAAGATAAAAGCGCACGTTGCTCTTGCCTGCTTCGAGAGCGATCAACTCAGCAGAGGCGCGATAGATATTTATCTGTTTCTTGCCGCCCGGCAACGATGCCTCAATGCCGACATTCAACGTGACCTTGACGCGGCCGGTGAACCTGCCGTTTTCGGGCGCTGGCTTGGCCGTGAGCTCAATATCGCTTTCATACCAGACTGACTGGCTGTTGGACTGATGAATGGGGTTGAACTTGATTGCAGTGACCTCGACTTCGGCTGGAGTCGCAGTTTCTGAAAAGATGGGCAGTGCAGACGCAAAGACAAACGCGCACCACGACAGGATAGAACGACAAGGGGAGGGGTTCATACGGGGGATAACTTCAAAACCATTGGGCATCTCCGCTTAGGCGTCACGCTAAAACGCCTCTTGCTTCGTAATATTTTTCATCCAGTTCGATTCCCCGATGCATTCATCCACCTCTTACAAAATCGCCGTGCTTGTATTCATTGAAAATGACAGTGGCGAACAACTCCTTCTTCTCCGAGCCAAGCCCCCCAATCTCGGCTCGTGGAGTCCTATCGGAGGCAAGCTGGAAACCTCTATCGGTGAATCCCCGTTCGAATGCGCAGCCCGTGAAACCCGTGAGGAAACCGGTCTTACCATCACCCCTTCCGACCTTCATCTCTTCGCCATGATAGCGGAAAAATCCTACGAAGGAGAATCCCATTGGCTGCTTTTTCTATTCAAGTGCCGCCGGTCAATTCCCGCTCTGCCGCCTGAAATGCAAGAGGGACGGTTCGGTTTTTTTGCCCGTCCCGCCATCGAGAGTCTGCCGTTGCCGGAAACAGACCGAACCGCACTCTGGCCGATTTACGACCAGTATAACGACCGGTTCGTCGCCCTGCGCGCGGACTGCACTCCAGGAAAACCGCTGATCGTGGAAGTCGAACAAATCACACCCGTCTAACCGTCGCCGCAGCCGTCGAGTAAACACTTGATTTCTTAACCATCTGACGAAGACTTCTCTTTTTAACATTCAAAACGCACTTCCTGTGAGCAAAAAAGACACCACCACCATCGATAAAAAGGATGACTCTTCCACGTCCGACTGCGGCGTCTCCGAACAGGCCCCGATCAATGCCAACCTAGCAAAATCCGAGAAGATCGAGCTTTACCGGAAGATGGTGCGCATCCGCCGTTTCGAGGAGCGCAGTCTCCGCGCTTATCAGTCCAAGAAAATCGGCGGTTTTCTCCATCTTTATATCGGTCAGGAAGCCGTCGCCGTCGGCTGCTGCTCTTTGATGGGAGCCAACGACCACGTCATCACCGCGTATCGCGACCACGGGCACGCTATGGCGGTCGGCATGGATACCAAGCAACTGATGGCCGAACTCTACGGCAAGATCACCGGCTGTTCCAAGGGCAAGGGAGGCTCCATGCACTACTTTGCCCCTTCACTTAACTACTGGGGTGGCCACGGCATCGTCGGCGGCCAGATCCCACTCGGCACCGGTCTCGCCTACGCTCTTAAATATAAGGGGCTCAAAGGCGCCGCGATGGCGTTCATGGGCGATGGTGCGGTCAACCAAGGTGCCGTGCATGAAGCCTACAATCTCGCCGCCCTCTGGAATCTCCCCGTCATATTTGTCATCGAAAACAACGGCTACTCCATGGGGACGAGCCAAGAGCGCTCCTCCGCCGGCCCCGGCCTTGCCCAACGTGCCGTAGCCTACGGCATGAATTGGGGCACCTGCTTCGGTCACGACCTCTACGAAGTCCGCGCCACCATGGACAAGTTTCTCAAGCTCGCTCGCGAGGAGTCAAAACCCGCCGTCGTCGAAATCGACACTTTCCGCTACCGTGGCCACTCGGTCGCCGACCCGGACAACACCTATCGCACCAAAGACGAGATCGAGGAATACCGCCGCACCAAGGATCCGATCCAAGTCTTCCAACAAAAACTGATTACCGAAGCTGTCCTCACAGAAGCCATTGTCGAGCAGATCGACATCGAGGCGAAAGCCGAGGCCGATCTTGCCGCCGATTTCGCGGAGGCCAGCCCCTACCCCACCCCCGAAGACATCCAGAAAGACGTTTACTGGGAGACCGACAATCCCGACAAGCGCGCCTCTAAAGGACGCCTCTTCTTCGACTAAGCCCCGCGCCCCAAGCAATCTAAAATCACAAATCTGAAATCGTAAATTTCCATGGCTGTTCTCACCTACCGCGAAGCTATCCGCGCCGCCCTCTCCGAAGAACTCACTCGCGATGAAAACGTCGTCCTCCTCGGCGAGGAAGTCGCCAATTTCCACGGCGCCTACAAAGTCTCCGAAGGCCTCCTCGAAAAATTCGGCCCCAAGCGCATCGTGGACACCCCCATCTCCGAAGCCGGCTTCATCGGCATGGGCGTCGGCGCCTCCATGCTCGGCATCCGTCCTGTGATGGAGCTCATGTTCTGGTCCTTCTACTCGGTCGCCTTCGACCAGATCCTGAACAACGCCGCCAACGTCCGCTACATGTCCGGCGGCCTCATCAACTGCCCCATCGTTATCCGCGGCCCCGCCAACGGTGGCACCAACGTCGGTGCCACCCACTCCCACACCCCGGAAAACGTCCTCGCCAACCACCCCGGTGTTAAAGTCATCGTTCCCGCCACCGCGGCCGACGCCAAAGGTCTG
>JANXRL010000149.1 GCA_025352985.1 Verrucomicrobiota bacterium | reverse complement strand
TTCCCGCCGTCCATCACCACCTACGACCAATGGAAGCGCAAAGACTAAGTCAGCCGCCTATCTGGCTCTAGCCTCTCAGCTCTAAGCTCTCAGCTTTTCATGCCCGCCCCCCTCCTCAGCGTCCGCCAGCTTGCCGTCGGTTTTGAAACCGACGACGGCCTGCTGCGCGCCGTGGACAACGTGAGCTTCGACATCGCCCCCGGCCGCACCCTCGGTCTCGTCGGCGAGTCCGGCTGCGGCAAGAGCGTCACCGCGCTCTCCCTCATGCGCCTGCTGCCGCAGCCCTCCGGAAAAATCCTCGGCGGCGAAATTCTCTTCGAGGGCCGCGACCTCCTCGCGCTGCCGCTCTCCGAGATGCACCGCATCCGCGGCGCGCGCATCGGCATGGTTTTCCAGGAGCCGATGACCGCCCTCAATCCCGTCCACACCATCGGCCGCCAGCTCTCCGAGGTTTACCGCACACACGAAGACATTTCCAAAGCCGAGGCGTGGCGGCGTTCCATCGCCATGCTCGCCCGCGTCGGCCTGCCCTCACCCGAACTCCGCGCCGCCGAGTATCCCCATCACCTCTCCGGCGGCATGAGACAACGCGTCGTCATCGCGATGGCTCTCGCCTGCCACCCGCACCTGCTCATCGCCGACGAACCCACCACCGCCCTCGACGTCACCATTCAGGCGCAAATCCTCGACCTCATCAAAGACCTCCAGCGCGAGCTCGGCATGGCCGTCCTCCTCATCACCCACGACCTCGGCGTGATCGCCGAAACCTGCGACGACGTCGCCGTGATGTATGCCGGCCGCATCGCCGAACAGGCTCCCGTCGCCGAACTTTTCGCCAATCCGCGCCATCCCTACACGCGCGGACTCCTCACCTCCATCCCGCGCCTGAGCACTCCGCGCAAAACCCGCCTCCCCGTCATCGAAGGCATGGTCCCCGGCCTGCGCGACCTCCCGCCCGGCTGCCGTTTCCAAAACCGCTGCCCGCACCGCCAAGACCGCTGCGCGGCCTCCGCACCCGCCCTCGAATCCGTTTCCCCCGGCCACGACGCCGCCTGCTTCCGCTGGCGCGAAATCTGAGATTTTGCACACGGAACACACTGAATACACCGAAATCATGGAGCTGATTCACCAAGACGAAACCTACCGGATCCTCGGCGCGTGCTTTGAAGTCTATAAGGACAAAGGCTGCGGTTTCCTCGAAGCCGTTTTCCAAGAATGTCTCGAAATCGAATTTGAAGCGCGCGCCATTCCGGCGCGTCCCCAAGTCCAGCTTCATCTCGCCTACAAGGGCCGTCCCCTCCGGCAACGCTACATCGCCGACTTCATCTGTTTCGACAAGGTGCTCGTTGAAATCAAAGCCGTTTCAAAGCTGACCGACGAACATCGCGCCCAGGTGCAAAATTATCTTCACGCCACCGGCCTCAAGGTCGGCCTGCTCGTCAACTTCGGTCATTTCCCCAAGGTCGAGCACGAACGTTTCGTGCTATAAAGCCCTCCGCCACTCACTCCTTTCCGTGTATTCCGTATCTTCCGTGGGCAACTCCTCCTCCACCTCCGCTCCCCTCCTTGAAGTCCGCGACCTCAAGACCCACTTCCCCGTCAAAGGCGGATATTTTGTGTACCTCGCCGATCATCTCCAAGCTGTCTAAATAAGCTGCCAAGTTGTTGCTGTTGTCGTCGCTGTTGTCGTTGCTGTTGTCGTTGCCGTTGCTGCCATTGCTGTTGAGGAATGCATTCCGCTCGATTTGTCGTTCAGCGTTTTCCCGGTAAAAACGAGTTCTCTCCAAATCGTCGGCTGAAAGCGTGACCGCCTCGAAATGGCGCCCGGCCGCCAATGCTTGAATAAATAGGGCAGGGTCGTCCGGCATTTCGGGCACGGCCACCTCCGGTAACTGCTGGCGTATCATCTCTCGTTCCGCCGGGTTGTCGTCAACAAATACCATTGCATCGAGGCCAATATTGAGCGTAGCGGCAATTTCACGCAGATTGTCCGGCTTGCTTTTCCAGTTTGCAATAAAGACAGCGATATCGTCTAAGCGCAGGC